>SLHZ01000173.1 GCA_007135895.1 Balneolales bacterium
CCGAGATCATCCATACGGATCTTAAAGGCACGGTGACCCGGATTGCCGGACCCGGTGTTTACCGTGGCGTCAGTTTGTCTCCGGATGGCAAGTATCTGCTGGTGAGTCAGACTCTTCGACCCTATTCCTATACACTTCCGGCTTTTCGTTTTCCGACCCGCATTGAAGTCCTTGACTCTGAAGGCCAGAAGGTTCATCTGGTAGCGGATCTGCCTTTGCAGGATGCCATACCCATCGGGTTTGGCGCGGTGGGTACCGGTCCGCGCTCGGTTACATGGCGAAATGACGCGCCTTCCACACTGGTATGGACGGAAGCGCAGGATGGCGGTGATCCCCGGGTGGAAGCCGATGTGCGGGACAAGGTATTTGTTCTGGATGCCCCGTTTGATTCACCGCCCCGTGTGCTGGCTGAACTGGCCTATCGCAATAGCGGTATTGTATGGGGCAATGATGATCTTGCTCTTGTAACGGAACGCTGGTGGGCCAACCGCATGGAGCGAGTCTGGAAAGTGAGTCCGGGCCAGACGGAGTCCGCTCAGGTGCTGGTCCGGGAGCGCAGTTTTGAAGATCGATACGGGGATCCGGGAAGACCGGTTTTGAAAAGCACGGATGACGGTCAGATGGTATTGCTTCTGTCGGAAGACGGACGTTTCATGTATCTGACGGGAGCCGGGGCTTCCCCGGAGGGGAACAGGCCTTTTCTGGACCGTTTTGAAATTGCTTCCGGAGAGACCGAACGTCTCTGGCAGTCGGAGTCACCATACTATGAATCTGTTACGGCGCTTTTGGATGATAGCATTGAGAGGGTGCTGTTGCTGCGCCAGGCCCGGCAGGAGCCGCCAAATTACTTTGTCAGGGACATGACCAGTGGCACACTGCGTCAAATAACCGCATTTGAGCATCCAAATCCTGATCTCCGTGATGTTTCACGCGAAATGATCACCTATGAGCGGGCGGATGGCGTGCCGTTAAGCGGTCAGCTCTATCTTCCGCCCGGGTATGATCCGGAACGCGACGGACGGCTGCCGCTGGTGGTATGGGCTTATCCACGGGAGTTTCGCAGTGCCGATGCAGCCGGTCAGATTACCGGTTCGCCCTATCAGTTTACCAATGTGGGCTACTGGGGACCCCAGTGGCTGGTGACGCAGGGCTATGCGGTGCTGGACAATGCCACCATGCCGGTGGTCGGAGAGGGTGACAAGGAGCCCAACGATACCTTCATCGAGCAGCTGGTCAAGAATGCCCAGGCTGCCGTTGATGCCGTGGCGGAGATGGGAATTGCCGATCCGGAGCGGGCTGCCATAGGCGGACACAGCTATGGCGCGTTCATGACAGCCAATATCCTGGCGCACTCCGAAATATTCCGGGCAGGTATTGCACGCAGCGGAGCCTACAACCGCAGTCTCACTCCCTTTGGCTTTCAGCGGGAGGAGCGGACCATCTGGGACGATACGGGTTTGTATATCACCATGTCCCCGTTCTTTAATGCACACACACTCAAGACACCGATTTTGCTGATACACGGGGCCGAAGACAACAATTCCGGCACCTTCCCGATGCAGAGTGAGCGTCTATTCGCGGCTCTTCAGGGGCTGGGCGGTACGACCCGGCTTGTGATGCTTCCCCATGAAAGTCATGGCTACCGTGCGCGTGAGTCGGTCATGCACATGCTTTGGGAGACTCTGACATGGCTGGATACCTATGTAAAAGAGGCTTCGGGTGACCAGTGAAAAGAAAATGAAATCGATTTTCCATAATCATTCTTTTTTAGGGAGGCTGCCATGAGGCATGCACTGGTAACCGGATGCTCAAGGGGCATCGGTCTGGCTATCGCTGAAAGGCTTCTTGGTCTGGCGGATGGCGCCGGATCGGCTCTGTCCGTTACATCGTCAACGCCGGCTCATGATGATACCCATACCGAAAAAGCCGGTCGGGATATTGCCACAGATAAAGCCGGACGGGATAATGTCAAAGCAAAACCGGCAGCCGGTTTCAGCTACCGGGTCAGCGGCACACGCTGCCGCTCGGATTTTCCTCCGGATCTGGATCGTCACGATGGTTTTACGGGATACACGGTTGACCTGTCGGATCACGGACAGATAGAGCGAGTGCTGAAAGCCCTGCTGAACAGGGATCTGCCCGATGTACTGGTCAATAATGCCGGAATATTCGAAGATGCCGATTTCGGGACGGATGACCGGACGTGGCTGTCCGTCTGGGATCGTATCATGACGGTCAATCTGCGGTCATCTGCCTTGTTGAGCAAATGGTTTGTCAATGCCCATGTGCGTGCCGGATCAGAGGGCATTATCATCAATATCGCCTCCCGGGCCGCTTATCGCGGGGATACACAGGAGTATGCGGCCTATGCGGCTTCAAAGGGCGGCATGGCGGCTTTCACCAAAAGCCTGGCCCGGGATTTCAGCCGAAAAGGCATTGTGGCCTATACGGTGGCCCCCGGATTTATTGAAACCGACATGGCCCGGGAATCGGTCCGCATTTACGGCGAAGCGGCACTGACGAGCGGCTCGGCTTTTGATGAGATTACGCAGCCGCATGAGGTGGCCAACCTGGTTGCCTTTCTGGCATCGGGCGAGGTTCGGCATATGAGCGGGTCCACCTTCCACATCAACGGAGGGTCGTACATGGTCTGAACCGGGTTTGCAAGGCAGAACAAAACAGGGTCATAAATAAGGGGTCAAAGCAGGAGTTTTTAAATGGTGTCATTGCCTGTTCTTTACGCGGCGGTACTTTTTTCGGCGTTCACGCATGCCGCCTGGAATGCCATGGTAAAGAAGAGCGGAGACCGGTTGCTCATGCTGGCGGCCATACGGTCGGTGGGTCTGGTGGCCGGCATTATTGCAGCCATCATGGTGCCTTTGCCTTCGGCCGAAAGCATACCCTATCTGACTGCCGCCGCACTTGCGCACTACATCTATTATGCCATGATGCTGAACGCCTATCGGTTGGGTGACATCAGCCAGGTTTATCCCATTTCCCGGGGCACGGCCCCACTGGTGGTGGTGCTTCTGGGGTTTCTCTTTGCCGGTGAGCTGTTGAGCGGATGGACCGTTCTGGCAATCTGCATTGTCTCATCCGGTATCCTGATACTGTCGGTGTCGGGCAGCCGCATCAGCCGCCCGGCCCTTCTCTTTGCCCTGGCAACAGGCCTTGCGATATCGGGATACAGTTTTCTGAGCGGCCTTGGCGTCCGGGAGTCCGCTTCGATGCTCGCCTACATTGCGTGGCTGGAAATCGCGAAAGGAGGGGGTATGGTGATCTTTGCCGGTGTCAGGCGGCGGTATAAGGCTGTTACCTATATAAAAGAAAACTGGCGTTCCTCTGTGGTAGCCGGTTTTCTGTCGGTTTTCAGTTGGACGGTCTCTGTAGCGGTGATGTCCGTGGCCCCTATTGCGCCGGTTGTGGCGCTGCGGGTGACCAGTGTTGTATTTGCCGCGATTATGGGCACTCTGCTTCTAAAGGAAGGTTATGCCACCCGGCGTATCACAGCGGCCGCCATCGTAATGGCAGGGGTTATGCTCCTGGGCTGGGCTTCCAGTTAGGTGTGCCAACCAGCGCCGGCCCATGAGACTTTAGCTGTGCGGTGTAACTTTCCTGGTACGAAGGCAACCTTCTGGTGCGATGTGTCCTACTGGTGCTGATGTACATTCCCGGTCTGGTGTGCTATCTTGGTACGAAGGCACCTTCCAGGTGGAATGTGCCAACCGGTGCGCGTCCACCTTCCATAGTAACGAAGGGTCGTACATTAGCCAGAACCGGAGTGGTTCAGGGGGCGGAAGGACCAAGAATTACCGCATTGAGAAAAAGCCGGTCCACGCCACGCCAATACCCCCGGAAGTTGACATCTTCCGTGAAAGCGATAACACGACCGCGTCCATGCTTTTCTTCGTAAAGAAAGACGGACTCCGGCAATCGCTGCAGGTTCTCTTCCCAGGCATGTCCGGCCAGATGCCGGTCCGATACGCTAATGGCGGCATTCCGGGCTGTCGATGGCGGTCCTTCCAGACTTACCATCACGCGGTTGGAGTTGATCATGAGCGGGGGCATCATGATATAGCCCGATGTAAGCCAGTTTTCGGGGTCGAAAGATCCTTTGAAGAACGCTCCCGGTACGGAGACGCGCTGCTGTTTTTCGTTTTCTTCCCGTTCGTACCACGACTCCAGTGAAATCATTTCCAATCGGGACCGGACGAAATCAGCGCCTGTCCCGATGGTTACCAGCGTGCCTCCATCACGGACCCATCGTTTCAGCCGTTCCATTCCGGATTCATCCAGCATGGTTTCCAGGAGACCGGCATTGATGACAGCCGGAAGAATGATGACATTAAATCGTTCCAGCGGAATGGATCCGATGGTTGCGGCATTGATGACGGTATGCGGTATTTCGTAGTGCCGGTCGAGGGTGTGCCAGGCCCATCCGAAAGAGTAGCCATGGATGGGATGGTTTCCGATGAGGGCGATCTCGGGCTTGGTGATCCGGCGTCCTTCGATAGATCCCAGCGGCGGATACCCGGGGTCGGAGCGGCCGCTGTCGAGGGCGTGTACACGAAGGTGGAAACGCCGGGCCAGTTCACGGACTTTCTGATGGACTTCCTCGTGGTTTCCGTCGGTCCGCACGATCACCGATCCCGAAGGATAATCTTTCCCCTGCATTCGGGTGGGTTTGAAGAGAACGGTCACCCGGATGCCGGCCTCCCGAAGCGGGTGGATGGCAGAAAGGGCTTTCGCCTGGGATCCATCGATCAGGTAGGCATAATGAGCGACGGGAAGAGACTCGGCTGTGACATCGGCCGTCAGAGGTTTTACCGGTTCGGAAAGAGGCGTCACGGTGAGACTGCTGTTGTCGGTTGTGTTATAGGCCTCCAGGTTGTAGAGCAGCGGAATGGACCATGACGTTGTTTCATAGAAGCGGGGGTTGGCGCCACGGTCGAGTCGCTGACGTGCTTCCTTGAGGAAATCGTCGGGCAGCGGGACATTGGGCTCCATGAGGATACGGATGAAATTCTGCCGCGGCTGAGCGGCTTCGATAATAAAAGAACCGGAGGGGATGGTATGGCGACCGATTTCGGCACCGGTCCGGTCGATCACATTGCGCAGTCTGACACTCTCTTCCAGGTGATGGATTTCGATGCCGCTTCGCATTAGCATATTCACCGTCTCCGCAACCAGATGGGGATCGCCTTTGGGGGTGATGATATAGCGGGCGGCGCCCGAACCGGTTTTATCGACGGCATCACGATTCGACTGCAGGTAATCGCGCAGCATTCTTTCACGTTCCGTAGTGGCCAGATCGACGGCAGCGTTCAGGGCAATATACTGCTGCCGGCCGGCGTCATTGAGCGTACGCACGGTCCCGTCGCTTCGCGAGAGGGCAAAACCACGGCTCGATCCCTGTTCGTAGAGCATGCCGACGGCACCCTGGAAAGACATGTAGGCCGTCATATAGGCCGGATAGAAAAAGTTGAAAATTTCGCGTTTGGTGTATTCCACATGGTGCTCATCAAAAGCGTCGGCGTGGACACGCCCGAATTTCTCATACCAGTCGAGGGTATACTGAGGGTAGTAGGGTGAACCCGGCGGAATGGGCGGGTCGA
>SLHZ01000231.1 GCA_007135895.1 Balneolales bacterium
CTCTGACGCGTCTTAAGGAGATCCGGCCGGCCATACCGGTTGTCATGATCACTAAAAGTGAGGAAGAGGAGATCATGGAAGATGCCATTGGCGCCAAGATATCCGACTACCTGATCAAACCGGTAAATCCCAATCAAATACTTTTGACGGTGAAAAGAATTCTGGATCGCCGCAAGATCCGGGATCAGAAATCGGCTCAGTCCTATCTTGGCAGCTTCAACGAAATCAGCATGATGATCAATGAACAGCCGGAGTGGAGAGACTGGATTACCATCTATCGTCGTCTGACCGGCTGGCAGCTGGAACTGCAGCGAAGTGAAGAAGGTCTCCAGCAGGTTTTACTGGACCAGTTCCAGATGGCGAATGCCGGGTTCGGTAAATTTATCGAAAACGAATATTATGACTGGCTCAGGGCCTCAAGAGAAGACCGCCCGATGCTCTCGCCCGACTTGATTGGTGAAATTGTTATTCCGTATCTCGGGCAATTCCCCAGTACGTTTCTTTTTGTTATAGACTGCATGAGGTACGATCAATGGCTTGTTTTTGAGCAAATGCTGAGCCCCTTTTATAAAATTGAAACAGATTTCTACTATTCCATTCTGCCTACGGCTACTCCCTACTCCAGAAACGCCATTTTTTCCGGGCTTTATCCGTCCCAGCTGGAACGTCATTATCCAAAACTCTGGGGTCAGGGAGAGGAGAATGAGAGCTCGCTGAATCAGTATGAGGCCGAATTGCTGACTGCACAGCTGGAACGAAAAAAAACGGGGATCCGTCCGAAATATCAAAAAATCCTTCAAACAACTGAAGGCCGCCGGATTGCCGAGCGCATTATTGATTTTACGCAGTCCCCATTCAGTGCTTTTGTGATCAATTTTGTTGACACCCTGGTGCATTCCCGGTCCGACTCCCATGTGCTCAAGGAAATCGCTCCTGATGTACCGGCATTCCGGGAGCTCACGCGGACATGGTTCGCCCACTCTTCTCTGTTTCAGATGCTGAAAAAACTGTCAGATCAGGATGTGCAAGTAATTATTACAACAGATCATGGATCCATACGAGCCATGAGGGATACCAAAGTGCTGGGGGATCGTGATACTTCCACGAGCCTTCGTTACAAATTCGGCCGTCACCTGCGCTGCGACCCGGCTGCAGCCATTTACATTGATAAACCCGAAGACTATTTTCTGCCCCGGAGCAGCATGAATTCGGATTATATCATTGCCAAAGAAGACTACTACTTTGTATATCCGACCAACTACAACAAGTATCAGAACAAGTACCGCGACACATTTCAGCACGGGGGCGCGTCGATGGAGGAGATGATACTGCCTGTTGCCCATCTGCGGCCCCGATAGGATGGAAAGGGTGAAGGTTCAAATCAGCAAAAGCGTCGAAGAGACCCTGAAGGCGGGAGAACGTCTGGCCGCACTGCTGTCTCCTGGTGACATTGTCTTGTTGATGGGCGACATGGGCGCCGGAAAGACACATCTGGTAAAGGGTTTTGCCCGTTTTTTTGGTATTGCAGCCGAACAGGTGCAGTCACCCACGTTTTCACTGGTGCATGAGTATCCTGGAAAATTCCCTCTCTACCATATTGATGCCTACCGGATCCGGGATTTCCGGGAAGCACGTGAAGCGGGGTTTGAGGAGTACCTGAATGGCGAAGGTATCGTGTTTGTCGAGTGGCCTGAAAAAATCGAGGAGTTGCTGCCCCCGGGTTGTATCAAGGTCGAATTGCGGCACAAAGGATCAACAATGAGGGAGATAAGGGTTCATCCTGACCGCTGAATTTTGTACCTTGTGCACTTTCTTTTTTATGGAATCAAAAAGACTGCCATATCGATTCGACCGACTGCCCGTGATCATGCCTTATCATCGACGGGCAGCTAATGACTTGCGCCCGGGAGACCTGGTATACTATGGTCCCTCTCCTGAGTTCTACGGTATCGGTGAGATCATAAAAATCATCGAGTCTCTCTGCACGGTTGATTTCCGTGGCACAGGGATTTATGGTGTGCACAAGGATGTTTTTGAGTCTCGCTATCTGATACCTATACACAAGTTGAACCTCTCTCATCTGCTTACCGGGTTTCGTTAAGCGGAAGGTTTTTTTCTCCTTTGCTCCTTGCATAAATCCAAATGAAAATTGCGGTGAATAGTCCGGGATAGAAAGGCTCCAGTCCAAGAAAAGCATAATGATAGAGGTCACCGGAATCCATGGTTCCAAAGATCAGCCAAACCATGGAAACACCGGAAGGAATGATGAGCTGCCAGACCGCCATGGTGCTTTTGATGCGAAAAAAAGGAATATAGACGCCCAGTATGGGAATCAGAAGACCGGGTATCAGGACAGAGCCGATTACATACCACAGAGCAATGACACTGGGGAACAGTGCGATGAGTACCAGGCCTGTGATTGCCGAAAGCAGCATGCTCCAGCGCGTAAGAAGTACGGTTTTTTCGGGGAACCACTTGCGGGCTATCAGGTCCCGTCCCAGGGTCTGACCAGAGATAAGAAGGTAGCTGTCCAGTGTTGACATGATGGTAGCCAAAAGGGTGATGAAAAACAGACCGGTCAGACCGACCGGCAGTAGCTTCCGGCCCAGCTCCGGGTAGACCAGGACAGGGTTGTCAAGGTGCCCGAGTATGACCCATCCGTACAAACCGCAAAAAACGGTGAAGAGATCAAAGACAAACCACAGGATGACGGAGTAGAATATTCCTTTGCGTGCTGTCTGCGGGCTTTTTGCCGCCGCCGCCCTCTGATGAAAAGAGGGATCGACAAAAGTCCAAAGTGCAATAAAAAACCAGACCATCAGATATTGCAGACCATGTCCCCCCAGGGGTGCTTTATGATTTTCCGGCAGCAGGTGCCAGATCTCATGGGGGAGGCCTGCATGCCGGACAGCCAGAAACAGCAGGATGGCAAAACCGGAGTACATGAGCAGAACTTGCAGGAAGTCGGTTCTAATTACCGCCCGAAAACCGGAAAGACTTACATAGATTACAGAAAAAAGGCCAGTGAGTGTAGAAAAAAGTAGTATGCTTCCTTCAAAGCCGGTGTAAAACTGCAAAAGGAGTCCGGTCATCAGTAAATAGGGAGCCGGACTTGCGAGCAGAAAAATAAAGATGGCCGATGCCGCTCCGGTCGCCGGATTATATGTGTTTTTCAGTGCCTCGGGTATGGTCAGTGCACTGTTCTCCCGAATGCGTCCTGCCAGGAATACCGCAAAAAGCATGGCAAAAAGATAATACGGCAACCCAAAAAGCACCCACTGTGAAATACCGAACTGATAGCTGTACTCACCCATGCCGAGTATGCCGCCATACCATGTGGAAACAAGAGTAGCAACAAAGGCCGGCAAAGTTATGGTTCTTCCGGAGAGTAGAAAACTGACTTCGGTTTCATTACGCCGTTGTTTGTAGAGCGCCATGAAAACGAGTGCAATGAGATAGGAGACAATAACAAGGGCATCAATCCAGTGCACAAAAAAACCTGGTTTGGTGGTTAATCGGTGAGATTGGTATAACGGATGAGTTCCTTCGTAAGCGCTGTCATGAAAAGAAGAGACCCGCTTCGGTAGCGAATCCGAACCCTTCCATGGGTGGTTTCGTTGGAAGATCCGTCCCTGCGGCCATTTTCAAGTGTTTCGTTTTTCAGCGAGAAGCGCAGACCCTCGGTGGTGATTCCTTGCACCTGACCGGTCATGGGAAATAGTGATACCGGGTGGCCCGGCGGCAGGGATATGGAAAAATCATCGGGTATGATTCGCATGAACAGTCTTGCATCATAGAAAGCAATAGAGCGAAAGCGGCTGTTGAACTGCTGCAATACCGACAGGTTTTTGAGGGTATGATCCAGACGTTTCCCCGTGGCCCCGGCTACACTTACGTGATCTGCCTGCTGCAAGACGGCATAATGCAAAGCTTTTTCCAGATCGTTTGTCTCCTGACTGCTGTCGACTATCGTCTTTCCGGCAAAGGCGGCCCTGCTTTGAAAGCTGTCCATATCACCGATAACAACATCCGGCACAAAACCAAGGCGCAGTGCTGTATCAGCTCCACCGTCAGCAGCCACAAAAGAATCACACTGCTCATGCAGGGATCGAATCAGGTCAGCAGGAGGTTCTTCTCCATCAGCCAGAACGAAAAGTCGCATACGAAACAGATAAAAATTTCAGGGTTTAAACGGTGTATGAATGAAGATTTTGAAAAAAACAAAGAAAATCAGATACTATGCCGTTATATTCATCAACGTATAAAATACAGAAGATGATCAAGAAATTTGCAGAAGAGCTGATAAGGTTGCGCAAGCCCGGGCTTCTGTCCCATATTAATCCGGATGGTGACGCTATCGGTTCACAGCTGGCTTTGTTCCGGTGGTATCTTGGTTTTGGAGCAGAACCCCGCATGTTCAATGATGATCCGGTGCCGGCTGGCCTGACCTGGCTCAGTGGTCAGGAACTGATCCGGCCGGCTTCTCCTTCTGATCTGTCAAATTGCGACGGTTTCGTCATGCTTGATGGCAATCACCCCGATCGGTTCGGGAAAATGTCAGAGTGGTATTTCCAAACCGGGAAACCAGTTTATTTGATCGATCATCATCTCAATCCGGTATCGGGTTTCTTTCGTGACATCCTTTGGGATCCGAAAGCCTGCGCTACAGCCTTGCTGGTTTACCGTCTGTTTGACCATACCTGTCCGGACAGGATCGACACAAGCGTGGCGGAGGCCATTTATAGTGGAATTCTGACCGATACCGGGTCTTTTCGCTTTGATACTGTCACTGCCGAGACCCACACCGCTATTGCGGATTTGTTGAAGAAAGGCAAAATCAGGCCGGATGAGATTCATGAAAAAATTTATGAAAACAGGTCCTTGTCACAACTGCACCTTCTGGGAGAGATGCTGCAGCATATTCGTTTGTATTGTGACAATCAACTTGCAATCACCTACGTTACCAGTGAAATGATGTCACGCTTTGGAGCTTCACACGAAGAGCTCGATGGATTCGTCAATTATCCTCTGAGTTTGACGGGTGTAAAGGTTTCGGTGTTGATGGCCGAACGGGATGGACGGATAAAAATGAGTCTCAGGGGAAAGTCGGCAGTGAATCTGAACGATGTGGCCCGAAAGTTTCAGGGTGGTGGACATTATAATGCCGCCGGAGCCTGGCATGATGGCACCGAAGAGGATGCAATCTCTGACCTTGTGAATGAACTGGCGGATCTGCTATCCGGCTGAAGGTTATCAAGCTGAAGGTTATCAACAGATGTGCAAGTGCAGCTGATCATGAGGAATATCTCTTTATTGAGTTTCAGAAGCTTTTCTTTGATCTCGATCGGTGTAATACCGCTTCTTTTGAACTGTTCCAACCCGGAGCAGGCCGTAGTGGAGAGTGAGCCGCAAGCTGCCTTGTATCATCAGGACCTGGTTCAGCTACGTGTTCTTGATGAGGATTATCCGCCGGATGCAGGCCTGGAAAAAAGCAGACAGACAGCAATAACCCGAAGTGTGCATCAAAACAGAGATGCCATTGTCCGGATTATCCGGCATCCGGAACACAAGTATCAAAGCGGGTTTTTCATCTGTGAGGACGGACATGTAGTAA
>SLHZ01000082.1 GCA_007135895.1 Balneolales bacterium
AAAATCCACCAGGAAGGTCCTACTTCAGAAAAGCGGTTCTGGGGATCATTGTCCCTCTGGTAGACCGGCCGCCAGTTTCGCTCACCGGTGACCGGGTGGCGCTGCAGTTCAACAAACTCATAAGGGGTATAGCGCATACCGCTGCGGTAGTTCCCCGACAGGTAGAGTTTCATCTGGTTGAGCGGTGCCAGGCCAAAGAGCGGGTTGGGCCGGTCATAGGTAAAGGTGAAATTCCCTTTTACATCCCACGGGCGATCCCAGGCCAGTGGTGTTTCAACATTGAAACCGAACTGGTCGCCGGCCAGGATATTTCTCAGAGCGTCATTGGAGGTGGAGCTGAGTCCTTCGGCACGCGAATAGGTAATCGAGATATTGCCCATAAACCAGTCCTGATGGCGTTTGATATAGGTGACTTCAACACCACGTACACGGGCGAAATCACCGTTGATACGGAAGTTTCTTTCGGTATCACGTCCCGTGGCATCCTGTATGATCAGTCTTTCGGAGGTGATGAAGTCGTATTTATCGCTCCAGAAAGCTGAAACATTGAGCGCATCATTGGAAGTAAGCTGGTTGCGGAGTCCAATTTCGTAGGAGATATCTACTTCGGGATTCAGGTTGGGGTTGCCGAGATTAGAGAGGAACGAGCGGTCCTGATAGAAGGGATCCAGTCCGGCATAGACGAAAGAGGGGTGCGGAAGCTTGGTCTTATGTCCGTAGTTGAAGTAGAGAACCTGGTTTTCACGGACCGGGAATGAGACACTGATACGTGGTAGCAGGCGCATCTTGAACCGGCTGCCGAAGAAATTGTAGGTGTCGTTGTAATAGTCATCCCGTATTTTGTCATCAATGGGTGCCAGCGGGTCATCGACCATGTCATCGACGAATTGACCGGGGAACCAGTATTCCAGCCGGAGACCGAGGTTGGCGATCAGTCCCTGATAGCGAATCTGGTCGGTCACGAAGAAGGCACCCCGGCGAGGCTGCACGTTCCAGATGTCCGAGGTAGCTCCGAGCCGCTGTGTTTCAGTAAACGTATCTTCATCGATCTGGATGGGAGCTCCAACCCAGGGTCGGCGTATATCGATCCACTGATAGTCGTTGAACTTCATATCCAGACCCAGATTGAGCCGGTTGTTCCGGTTGAAAAAGAAGTTGGTGGTAGTGGCACGAATGGTATACTCCTCGGCAAAGTGGTCGTGCCAGAGTGTAGCGAGGCCACCATTATTCACCAGTCCGGGTCCGGGCAGTACATAGCGGAAATCATCACCGGCTTCAAACGGGATGGTGGGCGGTATGACGATACTTTCGCCGTCAAATTCTCCTTCCACTATTTCGGGCCGCCAGTGCCGGCCGTTGGCATCGGTACGCAGGCGGGTGAACATTCGGCTGACCTGGATGTCATAGAACATGGTGGAACTCACCGTGTGCGTCCATTTTACATAGGCGACCTTGCTGTCGTGGGTGTAGGTGTTCGCATTGTTCAGATTCTCGGAAAAAAAGAACTGGTATCCCGGCCGGATCTGTACATCATCACCCACGATCTGCAGCATACGCGTATTCTGATTGATCGTAAGCGAGCGCTGGTAGGAGGCCTCAACCCTCATGGAGGGCCGGATGCGCCAGGTTATTTTTCCCATGCCGCTCCACCGGTTATCCTGCCGGGGCGACCAGAATGGACTGGATATGAGGGATGTGCGAATCGAATCGGCGGTATTCTTGTAAAACTCATTGGTAAGGTTGGCCTGACCGGCAATAAAAAAGGTCATGGTTCCGGGTGTATTGATACCAAGAGCCGGGAGTAATGATTGATAGAACTGTACCGGTCCGCCAAAATTCATTTCATAGATATCGGTAAAGAAGTTGCTGGAGGTAGCGGTCATCCGGCCCGGGTTGTCCCTTTTATGTGAAAAATAGCCGGAATAGGACTGTCCCCCCTCCTGGGTCCTGACGGTGACCACACCGGACGTGGCATCCCCTACTTCGGCTCCCACTCCACCGGTGGTAACCTCAACTTCCGCATAGGCGCTGGCTCCCAGATCGAGGCCAAAACCGGTTCCCGCAAGGGGATCCTGTGCCGAGACACCGTCAACAATGAAACCGGCCTCTGAAGCCCTGCCACCCCGGATATAGAGTCCGGTCGGATCACGGATCACACCGGCCTGCTGTCCGACCACCTCATCGATTTGTCGGACGGGGGCAGCCTGGATATCATCCCGGGTGACGCGAGTGGATGTGGAGGACTGTTCAATATCAAAGATCGGACGTTCTCCAATGATGACCACTTCATCTTCTGCGGTGAGGACCTGTTCTCGCAATGAGATGTTCAGGACGACTGTTTCACCGGCTTCCACCCTGACTCCGGTATAGAGTTGTCGCTCAAAACCGACGTAGCTGAACTCAACATCATAGCTTCCGGGTCTGATATTGGTGATTTCATAATTTCCCTCCAGGTCTGTCGAGGCGCCTAACGCCGTGCCCCGGATGATGACATTGACCCCGATAAGCTCTTCCCGGGTATCGGCATCGGTAATTTTTCCGGTAATACTACCGGTTTGAGCCCCGGCAGAAGCGGCGGAAACACATAAGAGTAGAGAAAGTAAATGGAATCTGGCCTTCATCACAGTATTCAGTCTTTGGGAAAATTTAGAAGATTCAGCATGGTCTCGGTTGCCCGGTTCAGTTCCGGACCCATTTGGAGCCAATCCATAGGATATCCGAAATAGATAATGGAATTATCCTGCGCGGCCACGGCGATGGCGCCCTGAACGGGGGTGAAGAAAGGCCGGGTCAGAAAACCAAGTTCGTAGAGTGTCCGCGCATCACCGAGTGGTTCAACGGGAAATGCACTCTGGGATCCCCTTCTCACCACCAGTGTATCCAGCTGAGGCTCGTCAATAGGTGCTAGAGTGGCATTGGCCTGAACCTGGTAGCTGGTCTGCCCTGCCGGTACGGGTTTCATTCCTGAAATGGGCAGAAAGTCAAAGATGGCATCTTCTTCCTGCATTCTTTTGGTGGGAATATTTACAAACATAGTCCCGCCGTTGGCAAAAAAGTCGATGGTAGATCGCAAGGCATAAGTAATATTGCGATCCAGATCTCCCGAGACCCAGTAGATATGATCCCATTCAGCAAGTATCCGGATCATGGTAGGGTCGACCGGTAGATGGAAAGCGCTGGACATGGGCACTTTGCGTCCTCCGGAAGCGGTTCCGTCGGTGACATGCAACATGTCATAATTGGTGATCCCTGCGGTTTCAAGCAACTCCTGGTGGAATCGGATCGCTGCCTGGCCCAGGGATCCGGGGTAGTCGTTGACAAAAAGAATCCGGGATTGCTGTTCTTTGAGGTACCAGCTTACACTGTCGACCGGGCTCACGGCATCGGCATTGTCCACGGCACGGATATAAAGTGTATTTTCGCTATTCATGCGCAGATTTTCGAGCGTGAGTCCGGAGGGGGTAAAACTTCGCCCCAGATATACACTGGCCGAGGTCTGGTTGCCTGCAGGCTGTTCGATCCGGAATGCCAAGAAGCTCACATCCACGGGAATGCGAAGCCAGGATGCAAGGGTGTCATTCATGACCACTTCGTAATGTGAGAGGTTGTCATCGCCATCGGGATCGCTGGCGGTCCATCCGAAGCTGGCTATGTGGAAGGTGGTATCGGGCGGGACCTCCATCTGGCGCTGGGGCGTGGTCGTTTTATGAAGCTCAATGACTGGTGGCGAGTTTTCAATGGGGAAAACCACACTGGCTCCAACAGGATCGCGGGCCCCTTCGTTATCGATAGCCCTCACGGTAAAACGCACATCGGCCACTCTTTCACCGGGAGGTATGGGAAGCACAAAAAGGCTGTCATTCTCACGGGTATAAACCCAATCGACCTCTCCCTCATTTTCAGGTGTATAGATCCATTCCCGGTCAGTGATGGCAAATTCAAATCCGGTGACATACCCATCGGGATCATCGCCCCACCATGAAATGAGGACCTGGCTGACCAGCCGGCGGGTATCCGGATCATCAGGATCACCATCAAGTCGTATTTCATCAACCGTGAGGAAGGTCCGGGGTGGCAGGTTTTCGTTCATATTACCCTGTATTCCGGCATCGCAGGAAACGAGACCGGTCAGGACAACAGCGATCAACAACAATGGCAGGGGACGAAGCTTCATGGAGCTGGTTAAAGGAAGAACAAGATGATATGTTAAAAAAGGGAAAAGAGGAGATCCCGAAGGACTCCCCTTTTCCTGATGGGTTCGAGATAACCGCTCATCGGGTTATCAATACAGATACCGGGGTTCTATTTGATCAGCATCATCTTACGTGTGCTGACAAACGAACCGGCCTCCATGCGGTAGATATAGGAGCCGCTGGCCAGGCTTGTCCCGTCGAACTGTACGGTGTGCCGGCCCGGACTCATCTCCTCATTGACCAGGGTCATGACCTGTCGGCCAAGGATATCATAAAGTGTTATCCTGACATGGGCCTGTTCTGGTACATCATATCGGATTTGTGTCACCGGGTTGAAGGGATTCGGATAGTTCTGCTCCAGAGCGAATGTCCTGGGAACATCATCCATTTCCGCCGAAGTCGGTGTCACCAGGCGAATATTCCGGGATACCGGAATGAAATTGGGTCCTGTTTTGGTCGAAACCTGAACGGTATCAATACCGTCGGAGACCCAGACTGTCCAGCGGAAGCTTTCGGTCTCCAGAGGACGGGTTACGGCACGCAGCTGGCTTCGAGGAATGGTCACGGTATTGCCCCTTCCGTCATTGGCGGAACGTGTTTTAAAGACGTAGTTCTCGAATGCCTCATCATCCTCTGTCGTAAGTACAAAGAAATACGTGAGTTCGTCGCCATCTGCATCGGTTGTTGCTGCCCATTGTCCCATGAGATCATCGGAACCCAGATCCACCGTGGCGTTGTTGGCGGGCAGGAAGAGCGGGAAGATCCGGTTGGGATGGAACATATTCTCCGTTGCTTCCACATCTTCCTCGGTACGCATGGTCAGCTTGTTATTGCCAAAGTTGAAACCCATGACTCCCTGGACAAAATTGAGCTGTGATCCGGGCCGCATGTGGTCGTTGTAAGCGGCGGTGAAGTTGTTGAGTGTTCGAAGGCTGTTCTGGGCCATGTTCCAGCGCACGCGTATGGCGGGATGTTCGTCATCGGGAGTACCGGTTGCAAAAGACCATTCACCGAAATCACTGCCCGGAGCGTCTGCCTGATTGGTCACGATATAGGCGTCCTCAAAACGGAGGACCATAGCTTCATAGGAAGCGGTACTGCTTTCGGGGCCGGCCACATCCAGTGTGGTAACTACGGGGATATATTCCGCATAGTCCACATTCTGTGCCAGAATCTCAAAGTCAGGTTCAATGAGATAGGGCAGGTCTCTGAAGCTGGGGTTGGTATTGGTATTGCCTATTTCGGAAGCGGTAATCCGTACGCGGTCACCCCGGCGCAGAGCGCCTGTTTGGGAATCGTTAGCCAGAAAGATACCTGACCAGGGTTCGG
>SLHZ01000140.1 GCA_007135895.1 Balneolales bacterium
CAGGATAAATTTATCTTTATTGCTTTCGTAGTAGGATTGTGCTTCTGACCGGGTAACGTTGATGTCTTGGTACTGCCTCATGACAGCCTGATTAAAAGCGTCGATCAGCATGGTTTCCTGATTATGTTCAATACGCTGCCGAACTTCTTCTTGCTGATGAAGGCCCAGACGGCGTGCTTCCCGGACTTTGATCTGACGGTTAATCCATCTGTCACGATAGGTCTCAATGATCCGGAGACTGTCATTTTCAAAGTGGCCGGCAGGTATCATGCTTCTCACTTCGCTGAGTGTCAGAGTCTGGTTGCCGACTCGGGCCAGCACCAGGTCATCATCTGTCGGACGCCTCTCTTCACAGGAAGAGAGCAGGAGCAGCGTAAAACATGCTCCAAAGATGATTCTCAGCGATTTTGAAGAGACACTCATGGTGGAATCAGTGGGCGGTGACAAGTACTTCCGGATAGATTTCGACCCGGTACTTTTTACGCATGGCTTCGATCCATTCCTTTTCCCGGATCATCTGATAATCGGTTACCAGCTTGTTAAAGGCTTCCTCAAAAGTCATGGGACGCGCTTCCAGAATCTCTTCAAGCAGCAGGGTGGTCTGTCTGCGCCGATATTCGAAATAGGGCGAAAATTGTCCCGCTTCCAAATCCTTCAGATTGCTGTAAGGTTCTTCATTGAGATTGGTGATGATATCCCTTCTCATGACTACATTGGAAAAATCTTGCCGGATACTGTCAATGAGTTCACCGGACTCGATTCGTTCTCTCACCTGATCGAGTGTACTGTCGGCACGGGCAGAGAAGCGGATATAGCGATAACGTGTATCAAAGCGATAGTCATTGGTGTTATTTTCAAATATTTCCCTGAGCCGTGCGGTGTCTTGCTGGGCATATGTCCAGATTGAGTCTTCATTGACACGAAACACCGAGAGACCGGTCAGGTAGTCTCTGCTGAGCTCGGAGAATTCGGGGAACCGGCTTCTGGTGAGCGAAATGAGTTCAGAATCAATGACGGCATCACGATAACGTCCCGACATCGCATGATGATACAGGGGTTCTTCCTCCTGCTCGAGTTGTTCCAGGAGCCACTCAAGGTAATCAGCGGCACGGTATTGCTGCCCGTGGAATGAAAAAACAGGTTTAGTGAGCAATTCTTCCGGCAAGTCGGCGGCCCGGAGTCCGGGCTGCAGCTCTTCCCGCAAAACCTCTTCGAACCGGGCCAGGTTTTCACGATGAAAACGAGCTTTTCCGGTACGTGCGGCATGATCCAGTACGGCACGTTCATTGTCCCTCATGCGTGGCAGCTGAGCAAGCCTGGCGGACATTTCTTCGCGTATTTCCTCATGAGAGGGTTGGTAGATGGAGTCCAGCTTCACGATGTGCACGCCATAAACACTTTCAAAGGGCCGGGTGAATTGTCCCGGTTTTTCGATCTGCATGATAGAGTCAGTGAATGCCGGGTCATACATTCCGTACCGGATCCATCCGATTCCTCCTCCCGAAAGGCGGGACTGTTCGTCCTGGGAGTAAGCCTCCACTACGCTGAACCACTCTTTTCCTTCTTGAAGCTCCCGGTAGGCTTTCTGAGCTGTCACAAGTATGGAGTCGACCGGCTGACTGGTTCCGCGGGTAAGGAAGAAAATATGCGAAAACCGTTTGTTGGGTCCGGTTGGCCTGCGATCCCTGACATGGACGATATGATAGCCGAACTGAGTGCGAAACGGCATGCTAACCTCACCCACCGGTGTGTTGTAGGCGGCATCTTCAAAGGGTTTGACGGCCCATCCGGCAGTAAAGTAGCCCAGATCGCCCCCCATGCTCTGTCCTCTGCGCTGACTGGAGATTTCATTGGACAGTTTCATAAAATCCTCGCCCTCGGTGAAACGGACCCTGGCTTCCATGAGCCGGTTCCATGCATACAAAGTGTCACCCGGCGGAGCTTCTTCCGGGAGTTCAATGAGTATGTGTTGCGCGTGGATATGTTCTCCGGCACGTTCAACGATCTCATCGAGCAGCTTGTCCCTGATATGCCGCTCTATCCAGAAAGGATAGGCCGACTGTCTTTCATACTCACTGAGTTCGGACAGAATGGCCGGATCGTCCATGTAACCGGCGTCACGGGCTATTGCCAGCTTCAGCCGATAGTCCATGTAGAGTGGAAGGAAATCGCTAAGCGCCTGGTCATCGCCGCTATCGGCTGTCAGAGAGCTGGATTTGTGAAACTGGTTTTTGAGTTCCGCCAGGGTTACGGGTTCGTCAGCGATTTTGCCGATGATGACAGGTTGTTCTGAAGGCTGTTTTGAGGGTTCGAAAAGTGCGCAACCGTACAGAAATATAAAAGTTGCCACAGCGATCAGTCCGGGAGATCTATGCATGGGGATTCTTCTTCGCTTTATGAGTGTTGGTTACTTTTGGATATTTGGTTTTGACAGTACCCGGGCAGCTGCCCGCCACTGTACAGAGTTACACTAATGATGCACGGGTACGCAATCGTGCATGGATACATAACCGTGCAGAGATACGCAACCGTGTAGAGGTCCGCCACTGTGTGTGGATACGCCACTGTGTGTGGATACGCCACTGTGCAGAGATACGCAACCGTGCAGAGATACGCAACCGTGTAGAGGTCCGCCACTGAGCAGAGGTACGTAACTGTGCAGGGGTACGCAACCGTACAGAGGTCCGCCACTGTGTGTGGATACGCCACTGTGCAGGGGTACACCGGCCCTTGCTTGGAACCGGATTTGAATCAATCAGTAAATATAGGGTTTTTTAAGAACTTTATCCGTTTTATAACGGATCTCACCGGATTTACGTGTCACGAAAAAAGGAAAATTTCTCGTCGTGATCTGATTCGGATGATTCGGCTTAGTACAATATCCCGGCGATGGTTGCGGACATCAGGTTGGCCATGGTGCCGGCCATGACGGCTTTGATTCCGAATTCCGCCAGTTCCGATTTTCTTTCAGGCGCCAGACCTCCGATGCCGCCAATCTGAATGGCTATGGAGGCGAAATTTGCAAAGCCGCAGAGTGCGAAGGTGGCCATGGCGATGGTTTTGGGATGAAGGGTTTCCAGCCGGATAAATTCGGATAGGTCCGAGTAGGCAATGAATTCGGTGAGCACGATTTTGGTGCCCAGCATGGAACCTGCCGTTACGGCATCAATCCAGGGGACTCCAATGATGAACATGAGCGGTGCGAAGATTATGCCCAGGAGAGACTGCATGGTCAGCTCAAAGCCCGGGAACAGACGTTGAACGCCCACGGTATCTCCGAACCAGAGGAAGATGGAGTTAATCATGGCCAGAAGTGCGATAAAGGCCAGCAGCATGGCGCCGACATTGAGGGCCAGCCGAAGTCCTTCCGAAGCTCCGGAAGAGGCGGCATCAATGCCGTTTGCATCCTTTTGTTCGACTGTTATGGCTACATCTCCCATTGTAGACGGTTTGTCGGTCTCGGGATAGAGGATCTTGGCAATCACGATGGCCGCGGGGGCGGCCATGATGCTTGCTCCCAGCAACTGTTCGGCAAAAAGCTGGCGACCGACTGTGAGGCTCACATCGTTGGCGACCGACCAGGCGTCACCCAGCATCTGAATGTATGCGGCCATAATGCCGCCCGCAATGGTGGCCATGCCGCCGGTCATCACGGTCAAAAGCTCCGAGCGCGTCATGTCCTTGATATAGGGCTTGATCAGCAGCGGAGATTCGGTCTGGCCTATGAAGATATTGGCGGTAACGCTCAGGGTCTCGGCACCGGAGGTGCCAAGGGCCTTGCGCATGGCAGTGGCCATGCCCCGGACAATAGCCTGCAGAATGCCATAGTGATAGAGAATCGTGGTGATGGATGCGAAAAAGACGATGGTTGGCAGTACCTGAAAAGCGAAAAAATGACCCAGACTGCCATCCATACCCGGACTCAGGGCCAGATTGCCAAAAAGAAACTGGGCTCCTTCCGTGGTGAAGTTGAGGATGACGACAAAAAAGGAAGAGATGAACCGGAAAAGTTCCTTGGGCCAGCCCAGTGGGGAGAACCAGCCGGCCATCTGTTCCCCTTTCAGGATGAATATGCCCAGTGTCACCTGTATGGACAGACCGATGCTTACGAGCCGCCAGTTGATGTTTCTGCGATTATTGCTGAACAGGGTGGCAATGCCAATAAGGAAAGCCATCCCGAGAATGCCACGAAAAAGGTCGGTAAAGTCCATGAGGGTTCCGGTTGATGTTGGCAGCTACGGACTGGTATCCGGAGTGTGTCTGCGGTTTCAGGGTGATATGTCGGTTGCGCTCAATGATCCGATTCGGTTTGTTTCTTCTCTGTCTGATTGAACGCGTAGGTGCTTTTGCGCTTTGGATCGTCTACAGGTGGTCGGAAGCAGTGGCGGGCCCGGGGTTCGTAGGCTTCCGATTCCCCGACAAGAATTCTTTCACTGCTTTTTACTACCCGCTGTGAATAGTTGGCCGGCATACCGCTTTCGGCACAGATGGCGTGCAGCTTTGTGACGTATTCGGCTATGGCCAGCAATTCGGGAATCGGTTCAAAAGGTTTTCCCTCAAAATCCATGTCCAGTCCGGCAATGATGACCCTTTTGCCGCTATTGGCCAGATCATTGGCTACATCTACGAGCCGGTTGTCAAAAAACTGGGCCTCGTCAATACAGACCACCTGGGCATTGCCGGTCATCAGGATGATCTGGTCGGCCGTAGCGGCTACAATTCCGGGTAATGTCGTGGCATTGTGAGAGACTACATTGACTTCGTCATATCGTTTGTCGATCTCAGGTTTTACGATGACAACGCGTTGTCCGGCAAACTGGGCCCGGCGGGCTCTGCGGATGAGTTCTTCGGTCTTCCCGCTGAACATCCCTCCACAGATGACCTCAATCCATCCGATGTTCCTGGATAAAATAGTGGGTTCACTGATCATGGTTAGCTCTGTTAGCAGTTGATTGTAGCAAATATATCTGCCCTATGAGAAAAACAAAAATGAAAACTGGAAAAGAGAGGGGTAAAGCAGACGAATAAGCGGCAGCGGGAAGAATAATGGGGGATAAAAAATGAAGCCCCCGGCAGAATCAGTGCCGGGGGCTGGAAACTTAGAGGTCAATGTAGTTTTTCGTGTCCTGTCCATGCAGTGCATATTGCTTGCTGCACTTACCTACATTACGAAGCAGGAGCTGATTTGTTGCATAAAAAAAACCGGCTTTGCAGGGTCCGACTTTCGGTCTGTGTCGAAGCCCGATATGTTTCTGCCTGCGCTCTTCGGATATCGTGTGGTGCGGATATCGTGAGTGAGGATACCTTGTCTGTGTGGACACGGTGTCACTTTCCGGCCCGATGATTTTATTGGTCTGTGCGGTCAGCCGTGCTCAGGGGTGGGCGATTAGCATTCCCTGAAGGCGCCGGGCCTGATCTGCGATATCGGTGGCTTCGTACTCTTCGAGTATTCTGTCAACCAGCTCTGTTGCGGCGGTTATATTCCCGTCTTCCTTGTAGGCCCGGGCGGTAC
>SLHZ01000071.1 GCA_007135895.1 Balneolales bacterium
GACCCAGCCCCTCGGCGATGCGCCTCCGCACACCGGCATCCGGTTCCACAGAATAGTGTTCCCCCGTTTCGAGATCGACCAGGAACGACTGGCGCTGGCGTGCGGGCCATCTCTCTTCGGACTGATGATAAGGCGATTGTTCCCCGGCATACAACAGCCACTTCCCATCCCCGGAAATACGGAAGTCGCACTCCCTGGTTATGGCGAGGATTTCCCCGCCCGATTTATCCGGATCGGATGTCTTGGCGCATCCCGAAAAGCCGATCCAGATGAAAAGAAGCAGAAAGGCGTGGCGGGGGGATCTCATTGTGTACAGGTCTCTATTGATCATAAGCGGTGGTTACGGTGATCGCATCCACGTAAATATCGGATTTTTTGTGATTTAAATCGCAAAAATGTGATTCTGAATCAGGTTGAGATTCGTGATTTCAGCACGATATGGCCTTTACGATGAACCGGGTGGATTTGCCCTCGTATTAAACATAATAACGATTTTGCTACTCCATGCAAACCTGGGTGGTTTTGTCAAGTACTTCTTGCACCTCTGCAATGCGATAAAATTATTTTTTTGTGTGTACTTCACCACTATTTCGATGATAGCGCGGGGTGCTTTCAAAGATGATGCAAAAGGATCTATCCACGACTCCGGTTCATGGACCGGACGGATATCAATCGTGCGATCCTACTTGACAAGCATTAAAGTCCGGGCATTCGAATACGATCCAGATCGCAGATGAAGGACATACGTACCGCTTGACAGGCCGGAGGCGTCAAAACGGATCTCATGGTTTCCGGCTTGCCTGTGTCCGGAAACCAGCACTTCGACCAACCGACCCGTCACATCATACACTTCGAGCGTGACCTCAGTGGCTTCCGGAAGGTCGAAGTTGATCATAGTAGCAGAATTGAAGGGGTTGGGATAGTTTTGATGCAGACCAAACCGGCCTGGCACACTGGCCAGACCCTCATTTCTGCCTTCATCATCTGCTGAGGTGGCCAGTGCAATTTCGATGGTCTCCTCACGCAGATCCACAACCACACGATAAAACCCAGGATCGGCAATCAGCCACTTGTAATCTTCTACTGAAGACGGACATCCGGTGGTCACAATATACCCGGTGTCTGATAGCGGTGGATGCATGGCCGGGGGACGGATCCAGTCGTGCTCGTCGCACCAGTCTCCGGTGAAAGTCGCAATCTTGAACTCCCCTTCCGAAAAGTGGTTTTCAAATGAGAACTGCCACGGATCTTCCGGGTTCCGGCTCATTTCATCGGGACTGGCGATATTCCATCCGGCCGGAACGGCATCGCCCACCATCCAGAGTTGAAGATACGGCGGCTCCCGGTCATCGAGCGGCTCATCCGTCGGGGAAATGCGCAGGACCCTAACCCCATGTGAGGGTACGTCCGCCGAGTAGGACTCATAAACCCCCAGATCAAGATGCATCCACAAATCCCTCACCGCCCCGTTCATATCCTCCGGGAACCCCTCCAGATCCCCCGAAAAGTCGACACTTCTGGTCCTTGTCGCGTTTTCCCTGTTAAACAAGGCCACAATCCAGTCTCCGTCGGACATGCGCCCGGTCCAGATCTGGCTGCCGGGGTCCGTCGGATCGTGGCTCATGGGCCGTCCGACAAATCCATCATAATTCAGTGCGAGCAACTCCTGGTTCTGGTACAGCCACACATGATCGCCGATGGTATTATGCTGATCGGCCACACCTACCGGCCCGCCCGCCACAAGGTGCTGCGAAATGACCGATTGCCGCTGCCGGTCATTATTGAACGTGTTGAGCCGGATGAAATCACCGCACAGCGTCACGTCATTACGACCGGTATACTGCGACCAGTAGGCATAACCGTCCATCGGATTGGCCCACTGTGACCACCAAGGCCGTCTTTGGCCACGGTCCGATTCACTGAACTTTTCCCATTCTCCCGTCCAGACATCTTCATTTATCCGGAACATGTGGCTGAACTCCCGCTCCACTTCGGCTTCATTATTCAGATGGGGCATCACCGCTTTCAATAAAACCCCGTGCTCCTCGGCAGCTTCGAACATCCACTTCATTGCGGTTTGGTAGTGCACTTTCGGACGAGCGGGACCCACATCACCCATGTTCTTGTCAAAGCCATCTTCGAACCACGACAGAAAATCGACATTCAGGAACCGGATACCCATCTCGGCCCAGTGCTGAATGTTCCCTTTGACGTACTCTTCCGCCCCATCACGGTCCACCTGCACCCATGTAAACCAGAGAGTCTGCTCATCCGGGTCGACGATATCCGCCAGGGGAATATCCGTGCCCACGACGGTTGCCCCATTATTCACCGCGTTCATATGGACCCAGAGCGGATTGTCATACATCCCCAGATGGAGTCCGCGTCCGCGCAGGTGACATGCCCACCAGGCATAGTCATTGTTCCAGTGCCGCGAATGGGACTTCCGGTACCCATGATCGTTCAAACGGGTAAGATCGCCCCATCCGTCCATGGCAATCATGTCATAGCCGTATGCCAGGAGATTGTCTTCCAGCCACAGGATGTTGGTCCACAAGTCAGCTTCACTGATGTAGTTGTCCTGCACCCCTTGCTGTTCTCGGGTGAAGTGGTACTCATAAACACTCCAGTAAAGCGGAGGGTGATACGGGTCGATTTCTGGTGGATCGTGTGGACATTCGGTCATACCCGTGGATTCTGGTGCTGGAAAAAAGCCATCCGTTGCAAAGGCTGCGGATACCGGCAGCGACACCATTATTGCGATTGCCCAGGCAGTTATCCTCCCACTAAATTCACTGCGGTGCTCCATAGTAGTTATTTATAGATTTTCAATGCGACATCATCGCCAGCAGCCGGAACATGTATGACACAGGCACCGGCTTCCGGATCCCAGTACCATTCCATACGGTTCCCTGCCCTGCGTCCCCGCTCCCTGACCAGGCCGTCATCCGTCGCAACGCGATCGGGACGCCCATCCAGGTACATCCGTATTTCATAGGCCCGGCCTCTGGCTTTAAAACCGTTTTCGGCCTGATGAACGATATGGAGGTCGTGGCGGTCCCTTTGACGGATGGTGCGGATCTTCCGCTTGAAGTAGACATCCTCGCGGTAGTCATTGGTGGTTCCGTCGTCTTCATAGACATCAAAGGTAACCGGACGGCGGTCGTCTGCGGGGAACACATGCAGGATCAACGGATATTCGGGATCCTCATCAACATACTGCATCACCGGCATCATCGGAATGATGGATCCCACTCTTGCAAACACAGGTATCGTGGACAAGTCGACGGGATAATCGATCCACTGCCTGCCTGCGTATCTCTCGTTACGGTCGGAAAAGTCGATCCATTCGCCGGCTGGAAGATAGATTCTTTTTCGCGCGGCATACTGCTCCACCACGGGCGCCACAAGCAATTCGCTGCCGAACATGAATTGCGCATCCACATCCCTGACTGCGGAATCATCGGGAAACTGCAGGATCATTGCGCGCAGTAATGGCATTCCGGTGTCATAGGCTTTGCGCGCATAGGTATAGGTGTAGGGGATCAACCGGTATTTCAGCTCTATGGCTTCCCGGGCAATCTGTTCCACTTCCGGACCGAACAACCAGGGCTCCACCGCATTGTTTCCTTCGTGGTGCGCCCGGCTTAGCGGATTGAAAACCCCGAACTGCATCCATCGGGTATACAGCTCCGAAAACGCTTCATAATCATTGATATCGCCACAATAGCCGGATATATCGGTGCTCCAGAACGGTATCAATCCCAGCCCGGCCGACAGCGCCATCGGAATCTGGCCCTGCAAACTGGGCCATCCGTTCAAAACATCGGCTCCAAATCCAGCATCTCCCGACCAGCCGAACGTATATCGCTGAAGACCGGCAAACCCGGCACGCGTCATCTGAAACACACGCTGGTTCGGGTTGTGTTTTTCGAATTGGCTGGTGACCACTTTGCTCCAGGTCAGACCGTAGACATTGTGAATTTCATCATGCATGCCTGCATGATGCCGCATATGAAGCCGGTCCGTGTCTTCCTCGTTGCTCCAGGCGGGCTCGCCCATATCGGTCCAGTATCCCTTTATCCCGTCGTCAATCGGCTTCTGTTGCAGGCGTCCCCACCAGTCGGCCACTTCCGGGAGCGTGAAATCCACCAATCCGCTGTTTCCGCCCCAGGGCCATGGCATATCATAGCTTCCGTCGGTACGTGCGTCCATCACAAAGAATCCAAGGGAATCCGCCTCATTCCATTGACGCTCGTTGCGCTGTGATATCACCGGATTTTGCGACACGACCACCTTGAATCCCTGCTTGTGCAGGTTGTCCAGCATCTGCCGTGGCTGGTCATAGTTTGCCTCCCGCCAGGTAAAGCTCATAAGCTCCCGGCTCCAGCCGATATCCTGGTAAATAACATCACAGGGGATCTGCCGCTCCCGGAAACCGTCGGCGATCTCGCGGGTGAGCTGTTCGTTTGTAAGCAGACCGCGGCTCTGTGCGAATCCAAATGCCCATTTTGGCGGCATGATCGGCCGGCCGGTCAACTGCGTATACAGGCCGATGATTTCGCGGTAACCGGGACCGTACAGGAAGTAGTAAACCATTTCACCGTCCGGTGCTCGAAATGAGAAATGCTCTTCCGAGTCGGAGCCGAACCGAAACTCGGTATTGTAGGTGTTGTCAAAAAAAATCCCATAACCGTAGCTGCTCATGAAAAAAGGAATGCTCTTGTAAAGCGGATCTTCATCCGGCGCATAGCAAGGACGATCACTGTTCCACATTCGGAAAGCGTATCCGCGCCGATTCAGTGGCCCGCCTTTTTCACCCAACCCGTAAAAGTTTTCATTACTCCTCAGGGTCTTGTAGGATGCCTTTCCGGTCATTCGGGATGCGGGGGATGCATTCGGTTCATCCACAGCGTCCGGGTTGCCCGGGTCAAAGCGCACATAGCCGCGGTCCTGATAATCGTCCAGGAGCAGCCGCTGGTAAGCGTCAAAAAAACTGATCCGGAAAGGCCGGGCCTGCACGCGGACAATCAGACTGCCGGTGTAAACAGCGTAACCTTGCGGAGTCTCCTCAAGGTTGATTTCCGTGACTCCCTCAAACATCTCATTAATCACGGCAAACGAAGGTCTGTGCCGGACAGGCTTGCCTTCGGGATCGATCCGGACCCGCACGATGTCGGAGCCGAGCACAGCCAGGCTCACCAGATGACCGTTATCGGTTTCAAACCGGACTTCGCGGCCGTCAATTTCATACCCGATGATATTGCCGGCCGTTTCGGCAGCCTGGGTGCTTCCGGCAGCTGCGGCTGAGTTGGAGACTTCAGGCGCGCCGGGCGCACCGGCATGTGCCATGCACACGCCATCTGAGCTTGCAATCAGAATGAACGGGAAAAGTAGCAGGTGAAATAACAGTCTGTAGCCGATGGCCCGGTATCCCCGGACAGGGATAGC
>SLHZ01000154.1 GCA_007135895.1 Balneolales bacterium
AAACAAAGCTAATCCGGATAGTCCGATCATTTCATTCCCGTTACCGGTGAGTTTTTCTGTCAGATCAGTTGCTCCTGATACGATTTTTCCATTCGTATCCACATCCCAATGCGAGAATTCATAGCCCGGCCGGCTCACCGCCTCAACCGATAGCGGTACTTCGGAAAAATAGATGCCACTCCATGGCCAGGTATCATGAGATACACCGGGTGTCCGGGGTTCAATATCGGTCGTATTGATCCGGATATAGCCGTGATCGTTCTCGGATACATTCAACGTGATGGATGCTTCGCTGCCAATATCGAAGTGTTGTTTCCCGCCGATCTGAAAATCGGTGTTGAAATGGTCCTGGAGATGCTGTCTCACGTAACCCGGGCGTTCCTCGGCATACCGGAACATATTCGCTACAAGGGCGTCCCAGCGTTCTCGGCTCCTATGATTCACCCAGCGTCCGATATGCTCATCGATGACGGGCAGCAGCGGCGTTTTCAGGCTGTCGACTACCATTGCGACCCGCTCCGGTGTAAAAGCCGTATTCAAGTGATCGCTGACCTTGTTGATGAAATCATGGAAAAAGTTTTGGTTTTCAAGCAAGCCGCGGAACAACTGGTTGGGCCAGCGTTGCTGATGCACCGGGTTGATTTCCGATGTAATCCATCCGATCATATCAAAATCTGGACCGGTTGCATACCCCAGGGAGCGGTCCACATCATACAGAAGCCAGCGCCAGCGTCCATCAAGTCCGGCCGGAGCCTGAGGATCATATGGTACGCGCAGGCGCCAGAAATCGATATTATTTTGCGGCCAGTCTGAATTCCCGTAATAAATCTGGGCGCTGTAGTAGTCCAGGTAATTGTCGAGGTCCATCAGGGTTGTGACCTCGTCAAAATTCTCGGGATCACCCATATCAAAACTTCGGACAAATCCGGTAAGCTGGTTGTAATGAGTGTTGGTGCCCTCATCCGCTATTCCGGGACCGGTCAGGTAATCGATATTTTCGGGATCGGCTCCATACACCCTTTCCAGATAATGCTTGTCGTAGCGCTCCCTGATGTTGTGGATACCCCAGTATTCGCCATTCAGAAATACGATTACGGGGCGATAGGCCTGGGTATCCATATTGAAATGCCGGACCAGCGACTGTGCCGCGGCATCCATAAACATGGTATGGCCGAAATCATTGCCGGATTGACGCAGAATCAGCCGATTGAAATTCTCATCTTCCAGATCATGGAAAAACGGGTAGAGGAAACGGCTTTGGCCGTAGTCACTTCGGGAATAAAGCCGCAGGCTCTTCATCGGAAACCGGCGCGTGAATCCTCCGTGAATTCGGATCCCGATATCATGATTAAGGACCGGAGTGCCATCGGTTTCGAAAAACTCGAAGCTGGCGGGCCGTTCCCACTCTTCGCCCCGCTGGACATAATTACCGGTGGCGTCTGCCCCCTGGATATAGCTCACACCGGGAACATAAAGCCCGTGTTCCTCTCCGAAAAGATTCAGGCTGTCGGTCACTATGGATACCACGGGCAACGAATAGCTATCGGGACCTTCCGGGTAGACAAAGAAGGTGCCGGTGACGGTGGGTGACCATGAACCATCGTGGTATGCCCTGGCCCGAACCACCGTGGCTTTGCGAATAATATCGGACGGTGGCGACCAGCCTCTGGCTCCTTCAATAAAGTTTGTCGGTATCAGAGATAAGTGGTTGGGTTCGTTGCTGCGGTCATGGATGGCAATCGTCGTTTCAAATAGCGGGGAATCCTCATCCGGTTCGGACCCGTCGAGCGTGTAGTAGATAGCGGCTTCGGGATCCGGATGGACCAGGTGCAGTTCAATGGATCCGGTATGAAACCCTGCGGGCTGGGAAAAAAAAGGGGGCTCCAGAGTCGAAAGCGGTGTCGATACTTGTTCTGAAGCTGAGGCCGGTTCCAGGACAGGACGTGCCTGTTCTTGAGCCAGTACCATCGTACTCGTCCATGTCGCAGCAGTAGAAAAATTTAAAAAACCGTTCGCAAGAACTGACCCGGAAACTGCTATGAGAAAAACGGAGAGATGGCGGACTAAGTGGCGTACTATTTTATTACTGGCTAATGGCAAGTAAGGCAAATAAGATTAATTCGTTAGACTATAACATAGCAATTTACGAAAATAACGGTAAAATTGGCATAAAAATTATGCTTGATATTCGTGATATTGGGGTGACAATCATTCCAATGATACGGATTTCTGCGGATGATGGCTTATTGCCGTGGGTGATACGGATCACTGTAGATGATACGGATTACTGTGGATGCTGCGGATGATGGCTTATTGCTGTGGATGATACGGATCACTGTAGATGCTGCAAATGATGTGGATTGCTGGTGGATGATTCGGATCACTGCGAAATACTGCGGGACGTCTCATCAAAGCGCCGGGATATGGAGCTGATCAAAAAAGCGTCCATCCTCATCATACATCTCGAGAAAAAGATCGTGCCTGTTTATTTCCACCATGATGAAATGGCGAATGGAATCGGCGTTTGCGATGTACCATGGCCAGTTCCCATCCTCGTCGGTTCGGGGAACCCGGGTACGGACCCCCCAGGCACCATCGCCGACAAAATAGATGCCGGTTTCATCGATTTGGCCGTCACGGATGGGGTGTGTTCGCTTGTAGGTATGGTCATGGTTTTCCAGTGCCAGCCGCACCCCGTTATCTTCAAATACCGGGACCCAGTTCTCCCTGATAGCCGATTCTGTCCTGCCGTCAAAACTCCTTGCTGAAGGATAGGCGGTTACGTGATAAACGGGTACAAGGTGCCTGCCGTCCCTCCTTTGCTGCATCGTTACACTGAGCCAGTCGGCCTGTTCTTCATCCACAAAATTCAGATGGTCGGAATCCAGGATGAACAAACTCAGATAGTCGCCAAAGTCCAGCACACCATATCCGGCTTCACCCGGAAAGGGAATGAATGTTGTGTAATAAGGGGCTTCCCTTCTCGCAAAATCCGGCTGCTGATATTCCACCGGCTGATAACGATAGATATATCCCCTTTTCACTTCGTGATTGCCGATGGCTGCTATATGCGGTATCACCCGATTGTTTTTCGTGATCATTGCCGTAGACCAGATGTCGAAATAGCGGAACCAGCGTCTCAGTCGTTCCGGATCTCCATCGGCATAGGCCAGGTCGCCCCCTATCACGGCGAAATCAATCTCTTCACCGGCGACTTTCATGACACTTTGCGCGGTATTGAGTGTCCATTCCCAATTATGCATCATATCACCGGAGGCAACAAAACGGATGGGACGGTTCAGGGATTCCGGCATGGTCAGAAAGTTGTAAACGCTCTTTTGTCCGCCAAAACGGAACTCGTAAAGCTGGTCCGGTTTCAGCTCCCGGAGTTCCCGCCGGTAAAGGCGGTTATCACTGTCCGGCACCGGTATGAGATCACCATGGGCGATCAGCCATTCTTTGGTCCCTTTTTTCCGGTATTCCAGAAAAGAATACGCTTCGGGAGCGGTATGCCAGTCGATGGTCATGGTCCGTGCGGGATCGTCCTGCCAGGACAGTATGAACGATTCGGGCTTAACCGCATCCGTCACATCGGCGGTTATGCACGACGATGAGATCACCAGGGCGGAAACTACTAAGAAGAGGGATAGATGGCAGTGGTTTCGCATGATATTGTTTCCGATTGTTCCGACTGTTCTCGACTGTTCCTGGTTGTTAACGACTGTTCCGACAGTTCCCGTTTATTTCCTTTTGTTTCAGGTTGTTCTGAATTGTTCCTGATAATTAGACGCAAGAGGGTCGGTGGTTCCGTCAGCCCGACAGAAGTTCCCGATCGGTAAAGGGTGTAAAGGGCTTGAGCCTTCCTTTTTTATCCAGATCCAGCAGGGTATCCACGATCCGGACAGCGGTTTTGCCATCCCATTTGGGGGGGACCGATCCGCTTTTCCATTTGCCGCTCATGACTTGCTGAAGGGCGGGTTTAATCGCTTCGGGGTTTGTGCCGATGAGCCGGTTGGTCCCCTGTGTCACGGTTTCGGGCCGTTCGGTATTGTCGCGCAGCGTCAGACAGGGCACACCCAGGACGGTCGTTTCTTCCGTTATACCGCCCGAATCGGTGATGACGGCGCGGGCATTCCGGACCAGCCAGATGAATTCAAGATATCCCAGTGGATCGATATAATGGAGATGGGTCCAGGTGAGGCCAAGCCGTTTAAGGATGTTTCTTGTCCGGGGGTGTGTGGGGAAAATCACGGGTTCGTTACCGGTTCCTTCGGCAATATGCCGCAGCAGATCCCCGAGTTTTTCCTCCTGGTCGACATTGGCCGGGCGGTGCAGTGTCATGACGAAAAAGCGGCCTTTTTTCAGTCTGGGGGAGCCGTTGGTCTGAACCTGATCAGGTTTGGGGGATGTTGTGCCCGGTTCATGCAGCCCGGGGATATGCGGTTCCCGAAGCCGCTCGAGATTGGCCATCAGGGTGTCAATCATCGTATTTCCGACGAAAAAAATACACTCATGTTTCACCCCTTCCTTGCGCAGGTTGCGGTTGGCGGCCGCCGACGTGGTAAAAAAGAAGTCCGTGATACTGTCGGTGGTTACCCGGTTGATTTCCTCGGGCATCGTCCAGTCGCGCGAACGGATTCCTCCTTCGACATGCGCTACTCTGACACCCATTTTCTTGGCGGTAATGGAACAGGCCATGGTGGAGGTGACATCCCCCACGACAATACAGATATCCGGTTTGCCCTTCTCCATGAGTAACTTCTCGTATCCTGTCATGATGGCTGCGGTTTGTTCAGCCTGCGAACCGCCGCCGGCACCCAGGTTGACATCCGGTTGAGGTATGTTCAGCTGTTCGAAAAAACTCTCACTCATATTGCGATCATAATGCTGGCCCGTATGCACCAGGCGGAACTTTATGTCCACCCCCTGCTTCTGCCGCTCGAGTATGGCATGGGTGATGGGGGCGATTTTCATAAAATTGGGCCGGGCACCGGCGATTAAATCCACAAGCATGATGAAAACGAATTAGGTTAAACGAGATGGCAGTATGCAGCCCGAACGACTTTGAAACAAGTTAAGGAGCCATACCGGACGGAAATGGTTTGTATCAGACGGTCAGAAGATCGGACACGATGTAAACCAGACAATTGACAAATCGGACACGATGTAAACCAGGCAGCCGAGAAATCGGACACGATGCAAGTCGTAACAACAACAGGAAAAAGTACAAAAGATCTTTGAGAATTGACAGACTGGAATAGTCCGGTTTGACCGGATAAGAGTGTTATGACAGCCTGGATAGAGCTTGTTCGGTGCAACGATTACTGGATGTAGCAGTAGTTTCGGTTATTCAGTGCGGGGGTTGCTTTTTCCAGCAGAGGTATCGTTTATTTGTTGCGGAATTGTTGTTTCGTGCCTTGCGGAAGAATAGTTCAGCGGGGTT
>SLHZ01000250.1 GCA_007135895.1 Balneolales bacterium
GTTTCTGAAAAATGTATCAGCGGTTATGATGGTGAGTTCTTCTTCAATGGCCTGGGCAATGAGCAACCGGTCGAAAGGATCTTTGTGAATGAGTGGAAGCAGGTTCAATTGATGTATGTGGCTTAGTTCAAAGTCCACCCAGATAAAACCGGTTCCCTTCAGAACCTCAAAAAAATCATCCGGTACCGTTATTTTTCCCAATTGTTGTTTGATCGCTATTTCCCAGGGTGATACCACGCTGCACCAGACGGGCTGTTTCAGCAAAATCTGTCTGACCCTTTTATTGAGTCGGGGATGGTCCGTAAGCCACCACAAAAGTACGTGTGTATCGATGAGACAGTTCATGGATTGCCTTTGCCTGACTCGTCTGGGTCTATATCCCCTTCGAACAACACGTTCAAGTCCTCTATTGGTTTATCAAAGTCATCGGATATAAGGATTTTGCCTTTTAATAAACCGGGAACACGCAGGGTATGATCCTCTATCGGTTTTAATTCCACAACGGGTTTTCCGCGACGTGCGATGCACACTTTTTTACCGTCCTGCACATCTTGCACCAGACGCGACAGCTCGGTTTTTGCCTTGTGCATGTTTACGGTTTCCATGTCCATGACCCTCTGGGTTTATTAGTGCTGCTTTTTGGAGTGAGATTGAAACAATCCTTTCAGGAATAATTTAGCTAATTTAGCTAAGAAGTAAAAATTACCCTCACCTGATCAGTGTCATCTTCTTCACACTCCTGTAGTCGGGTGTTTTCATTTTGTAATAGTAAACCCCGCTGCTCAAAGCGGTACCATTAAATGTAACCTGGTGGTTGCCCGCCGGGCGGAATTCATTCACGAGAACGTGAATACGCTGCCCCATGGCATTATAGATCTCGATGCTCACGTGAGTATCCACTTTCAGACTGAAGTGGATTTGTGTCACCGGATTGAAAGGATTCGGATAATTTTGATTGAGCGAAAAGCTTACAGGTGTATCATCGCTGAGAGCGGTCGGGTTTATAACTCTTTCATACCAATCATCATACATGCCGGGAAACCAGTCGCGATTCCAGGCATGTAAACCGTCTGCAGTTCCAGGCTCTTCGATGTTTTCAATGCCTCCAAAGGTATAAACGGGCAGGTCCATTGCCAGTAAAATATGCTGTGGGACCGGAAGATGAAGCGGTGTTCCCGCCTGGAGGATATCCCGTCTCCGGTTCATGAAATACTGATACCCCACCCAGGTCCGCTGAAGTTCTATCTCCACCTCATAATAAATCGCTTCCAGGACATCTTCGCAGGAAGTCGTGTCGGGCAACGGGTCCAGTCCGCCTCGCGTAACGCGTGTTCCGGAATTCAGAATATCAATGGCTTGCTGTTTATCACCGAGATGGACACTGGCCTCGGCCAGCATCATATCACGATGTTCTTTTCGAAATACAACCAGATCGTCAACACCCTGGTTTCTGTACAAATCACCATACCTGGAGTAATAGTATACACTTTGGAGCTGCGGTCCCCTGCTCAGGACAAACCGGTGCATATTCTGGGGGTCGTAGGTAAAGTCAAGCTCCAAACGCGCGTCTGCCGATGTGGCTTCAGGCAACGGAAAACTTGCTTCAGCGGCTTTGATCGGGTATTTGGATGGATAATCAGGATCCATCATGTTAATGATTCTCAGATCTGTTTTCCAATACCAGTCCAGCCCGCTCGATCGCTGGTATTCATGTCTCCAGTCGCCATTCCGTGTACCCGTACCCCTGAAGATGAAATCCTTATCCCAGGCATTATCAGCATAATCTGCCACAAGTTGCCAGTCGGCCTGGGAATACTCACTTGAAGAGCGTCCCTTGCTGATAACAAATTTCGCGGCATGAGCGCGCGCAAACTGAGCTAGTCCATGGTTATCCATGGTAATATTATTGAGGAAATGATTCGTGACAAAGGAATGTTCCTCGCTGATTCGGATAGCTTCGTCAAGATCACTTAGCGCGGCTTCAAGCATCACGTCATAAGGCACGAACGTGGATTCGGTATCGGTTTCCGTGAAATTCCAGACCTGGTCAAAAAAAGTGGCCAGATATCCCTTACATAATCCCCTCAGCAAGTAGGCCTGTGCCAGTGCCAGATGGGTATTCTCTTCCCCTCCTACGGCAACGAGACTATCGACAACCATAGACGTGATGACTTTATTCGCCTTCTCCAGAGCACTGTTCAGATTGTTCCAGGGCATACTGAGTGTAGAATATCCGTCGGAACTCATATCATTGTCGATCGGGTTCCGGGGTTCGATAGTCCCCATACTATAATAGACCTGCCATTCATTCGTCGTGGTCATATTATCTGCCCAGGCATCAAAATGGGCAAAAGGAAGACGATTATCACTGGTGCCGTTCCACCAAAGCCGGAAACCGTCAGTTAGGCTTCCAAACGGGTCAAAAGCAAATGACTGGTTGCGAACAAAAGAATCATAGATTCCGGGGTACCAGTCTTTGTCCCAGGCATTGGCACCGTCTGCCGTTCCCTCTTCATCGGCGAAATCGACACCGCCGAAGGAATAAACCGTCATATCATGGCTTAGGAGTACTTCTGCGGGCACAGGCATATGCAACGGGGTTCCCTTTTGCAAAATATCCCGGCGGCGGTTCAGAAAAAACTGAATTCCCACCCAGGTCTTCTGAAGTTCAATCTCCACTTCATAGTAAATGGCCTCCAGTACCTCATCAGAGGTTGCATCGGCGGGCAGAGGTCCAAGGTTGCCCCGTGTTACACGGGTACCATCATTGACAATATCAATAGCCTCCTGCTTCTGTCCGAGGTGAACCAGTGCTTCGGCGAGCATCATATCGATGTTTTCCTTTCGGAATACGATGATATCACTACCCAGATCCCGGTTATACCGGCTGTAGTAATAATGACTCAAAAGCTGATTGTCATGGGACGAGCGAAACTGATAATAGATGTTATCCGGGTCATAGGTAAAATCTGTTAACAACCGGGAATCATCCGATTCGGCCGGTGGCATTTTCAAACCGTACTCCACAGCCATCAACGGATATTTTCCGGGATGGTTCGGATCCATCATGTTAATGATTCTCAGATCCGTTCTGAGCATATTGAAATTCCACGGCGTCTGATTCCACTGACTCCAGGCCGGGGGAAAACCCTCCATAATCAGGTCTTCTTCATAAGCATTGACGGCATAATTGGCCACCCGCTGCCAGACATCCTGCGAATACGCATCCCCGGTTCGACCGTTGTTGATCACAAATGCGGCCGCGTAACTGTTGGCAAAAAGGACAAGCTGATCACTTTCCATGGAAACATTGCTTAGAAAAGGGAATGTGGTAAAGTCATTCTCTTCGCTTATCCGGATCACATCATCAAGGTCGCTCAAGGCAGATTCCAGGATTTCATCATACGGCTTAAAAACGCTCGCGTCACCAAATGTTTCTGTCAGATCATTGGCCTGATCGAAAAAGTTTGCCAAATGGCCTTTGCATAGCCCTCTAAGCAAATAGGCCAGGGCTTGTACCATTTGAGTTTCATCAACGCCATCGATCATCACCTTCTCTTCGTTCGTATTAATGTGGGACAGCACTTCATTGGCATTGTAAATGGCCTGGTTCAATCCTGACCAGGGGAAGGACATCGTCGAATAAATAGCAGATGAGGAGTGATTCACAATTCTTTTGCGAGGTTCGGAACTACTGTGGTAATAACGTTCAAAGCCGGTTTGTACCGTCTCCTTTGTGGTCATGACATCGGCCCATCCTTCGAAGATTCCAGCTGGAAATCTTCTGGCATGGGCGGCATCCCACCAGCTTTCATATCCTCTGGTCAGGCTTTCAACAGGATCGATGGCATCCCCTTCATATTGTTGTGTTGACAGAACACTCTGTGAATAACCGTTTGAAGGCCAACATGGACTTGTTACCAGGATGAACAGTAAAGACAAAGTCCAGGTGGACAGATTCAGGTGTTTTGACATGCGCATAACTTCTCCGGTTTTAGCAGATTATTTGCGGATTTTTTGCGGATTTATAGATATGAGGGGAATGATTCATCCATAAGAAGATACCCCGCATGAAGAAGTAAGCCAATAGTTTTTTTATCGGGCAGTTAGTGTATTTTTATACAAGAATGATCGTTCAATAAACCGTACCCTAATCCCGAGAACATGTTGACCCATTTATCACTTTCTTCCATTTCTCTACACCGCACGGAACGGCCTTCATGGCCACGCCGTTCGGTTCTCAGCCGTTCTCCTTTGCTGTTATTGACTGCCTTATTACTAGTTTTCTTTCTTGCGGCCTGCGGTGACAACAGGGAGCGTGCCGCCGGTGAGGATGATCGGCATGCCCCACTTTCAGGCACACTTATCGTCGCCAGTAAAAGCGGTGACGATGTGCACTTTATCGACCGTGAGAGTGGAAAGACACTTCTGGTGCTGCCAACCGGAAGGGAACCGCACGAAGTGGAGGTTTCTGCCGACGGAAGGATCGCCGTTGTGACGAATTACGGTGACCGGGAGTCTACGGGCAACACGCTTTCTGTCTACAATGTGCCGGAAGGTTCCTTTGTACAAACGATTGATCTGGGCGAACACACACGTCCGCATGGATTGTGGTGGCTCGGTGACTCTGATCAGGTCCTGGTAACCACCGAAGGTAACCGTACCCTGCTGGTGGTGGATGCCGTTCGCGGCGAAATAGTCCGGTCGTTCTACACCGATCAGGCTATTTCGCATATGGTAGCCGCCACACCGGATCTCAAACGCGCTTTTGTTCCCAGCATTCGTACCGGAAACGTAACCGTTTTCGATCTTGATACCGGAGAGTTGCTCGCGCAGGTTTACAGCGGGGCCGGTGCCGAGGGCATTGACGTGCATCCGGAGGGACATGAAGTCTGGGTAACCAACCGGTCCGACAATACCATTTCCATCATAGACACCAGGACGCTGGTTGTATTGGAAACCATTGCCAGCGAGGATTTTCCCATCCGCGGCAAGTTCACGCCGGACGGCAGCCTTTTTCTGGTCAGTAATGCCCGTTCGGGCGACATTGGCGTTTTTGATGTGGCAAAGAGAGAGCTAGTCGCTTCCATAACCCTTACCCCTCCCGTGCCGGAAGGCGTTGACGAAACCCGCTACTTTTCAGAGTTCGAGGGATCTTCTATCCCCATCGGTTTGGTGGTACCGGACAACCACAGAGCTTATGTGGCCAATACCCGATCCGACGCGGTGAGCATTATTGATCTGGAAACGATGAGCATTGCCGGACACTTTGCTTCCGGAAGAGAACCCGACGGAATCAACTTCAGTCCGTTGAAGCCGGTGAATTATTAAACCAGGCACGAGATTATTATTATCCTGGCAAGAGATCATTCTCCAGACCAGGCGAAAGATCAATCACAATCAAGGTACCGGCTGACCACTGCGACCAGCTGTGACAGATCAA
>SLHZ01000356.1 GCA_007135895.1 Balneolales bacterium
AGCGCCCCTGACAAAATTCTGAATACCGCCGTTGAGTTGAATATCTATCTGCGAACCGATTTCTGCAGCATGCTCCAGGCCGTGCATGTGCATGATGTTGGCCTGGCCGTCGGTCCACCAAACCCCCCTGAACCGGGGCAGAAGCCAGTTTTTTTCGTTGATCTCCATAAAATGGAGCGGCAATCCGACCTTTTGGCTGACCTGTTCTGCGACCAATCTTTCAGGAGACTCTTTGCGGCCAAAAGTGAAGAGGTAGCACCTTTCAGGATTGGGCAGTGCAGAGAGAATGGCACGAGAATCCAGTCCGCCGCTCAGGCCGAGACCGATATTCCAAAGCGGACGTGTTTTTTTCCCTGATGGTTTCTTGTGACCGGGAGTGGCAAACGGCTCACCGGCCGGAGTTTCAAGAAGCCGGCTTCGCTCGGTTACGGATTGACGAAAGAGTCGTGCCAGCTCTTCGGCGTATTCGTCTTCTTTACCTGGCGGCGGTTTGTCATTATCCGGGGAGTGACTCCACTTCCACCAGATGTGATCCTTGCAGGTTGCGTCGGCGATGTCATAGGTTCGAAGGGTGGCAGCAGGCATTAGCTTTACTCCGGAAAGCAGGGTGTGGTTGCCGCGAAGGAAATCATGGGCCAGGTATTGCTTGAGGGCATCGGGGTCAAGCTCAGGTGAAAAACCCGGACAGGCCAGGAAGGCTTTGGGCTCACTGGCCCAGAAGAGCCGCCCTTTCTGATTCAGAAAATAGAGAGGCCGAAGTCCAAGCCGGTCGGATATAAAATGGGTTTTCCGGTTTTTCTGATCGAACACGATAGCAAGGTATATGCCGTCAAGCTGATTCAGGAGTGCGGGATCCAGAATATGTGGCGATGACTTTTTACTTTGCTGTTTTATGAGATTCAACAGGTGACGTGCCGGGTTGGTCAATTCTTGCTGATAATACCATTCACCGATCACACAGCCATAGAGGAGATCATCGGAGGCCTGATGGAATAGAAAACGGTGGTGACGTGATGTTGCCAGTTCATGTTGGGGGACCGAAAGGCGGAAGCAGGGCTCCGAATAGGTAAGGCACTCCGCTTCTGTTCCCATGATGCGTGCCATGTCAATAATAACGCGATCGGTCAGTGATTCGCAACGAGGTCCGCACGTTCCGGCAATGGTAATCATGGCTATTTGATTTGATGCCACTTATTGTCTGATACCGCTTATGGTCTGATGCCGCAGAAACGATCGTGATGCGTGGTGCTGCCTGCTGATGCCTACTGCTGCCTACTGATGCGTGGTGCTGCCTACTGATGCCAGGTGTTGCCAGCCAAAGTATGGCGCTGCCTCTTAATACCTTCCTACAATATAAACAGAACAGAGATTGTTTCCGTATGGACCCGTTGTTGTTTTCTCCTTATTATTTTCGTTAGGCGTTGCTATTTTGCAGTAAATGTATTGCGATTAAGCTTTTGCGATTAAACTTTTGCGTTCAAGCCCAGTGGATTCATGCCGCGTAAGCCTTGCGCTCAAAAAAACGGATATATCAAATGAAATCCCGATCACCTGTCAGTGTTAAACCTTCGCTGCTGGACCGGACCGTAGAAGCTGCCAGCTGGCTGGTACTTGCCGGTACATGGATACTGGTTCTTCGGCATTACGAAACACTCCCCGATGCTATCCCCGCGCACTATGGTTTTACGGGGGATCCCACCCGCTTAGGTGGAAAAGCAGGTATTTTGCTTCTGCCCTTAATTGGCGTAATACTCCTGGGAAAACTTACGGTTCTGGGTGCTTTTCCGCATATTATGAATTATCCGGTAACCATTACCAAAGAAAATGCCTTGCGGCAATATGCCAACGCCATTCTACTGCTCCGGTTTCTCAAGCTCTCCATTGCGCTGAGCTTTGGTCTCATTACGGTGATGACGATTCAGACGGCGCTGGGGCATGCTGGGGGACTGGGAGGGTGGTTCCTGCCTCTTTTTCTAATCCTTGTTTTTGTGCCCGTCATTTTTTTTCTGGTCCGATCCTACCGGCTGGAGCGGTGAGATTCGGGCCGCACCCGGAATGGATAAATTTTTTTTCCACAAAAAGAAAAATGGATTAATAGGGTAACGCTAGGGGTGGTTTCTTTTTTCCATCCAGTTTTTCAGGGTGTTCCTGTCGGGCATCTTGCCGCTGCTGACCACTTCGTCATTAATGATCAGGCCGGGTGTCATGAAGATTCCCAGATCGGCAAACCGGTTTAAATCGGTCACTTTTTCAATGGTAGCGTTGAACTGATTCTCCTCGGTGACTTCACGGCACATTCGCTCCAGTCTCTGGCAAGTCGGACATCCGGTGCCTACTACTTTGATATGCAACATTTTTTGTTCAGGGTTTTGTTGGGGTTTCAGTGACTCTTCAATAACGACTTGGCAATAGGGTTATGCGTTTCAAAGATCAGAGTGCGCCGAATATCATGCCGCTTATGGTGGCCATTATGATAACCAGTACGAGGAATATCAGCGTTTTTTGCAGTCCCATGACATGGTAGATCACGAGCAGATTCGGCAACGAAACGGCAGGCCCTGCCAGCAGAAGCGCCAATGCGGGGCCCTGACCCATGCCACTGGCAATCAGCCCCTGGATAATCGGGATCTCCGTCAGGGTTGCAAAGTACATGACGGCTCCGACCATGGATGCGAAAAAATTTGCCTGCAATGAGTTGCCGCCAACCAGGTTCGAAATCCAGTGATCCGGAATGATGCCGCCGCTGCTACCGGGCATTCCCAGAAGAAAACCGGCCACCAGTACCCCGGCACCCAGCAGGGGTATAATCTGTTTGGTGAATCCCCATGTTTCGGACATCCACTCTGCCGGTTCGCCGGGGTTGAACGAAAGAATCACACCCAGAGCCACAACGGCGACCGAGAAGATGATGAGAACCTTGCCGGGCAGCAGCAGGGCGGTCAGCATCACAACCAGGGCGCCTGTAACGGGCTGCCACCATGGTATCTTCAGCATATGGATCAGTGAATAAATAAGCAGAAGACCAAACAGGATCACCAAAATCCATTTTTGGGCATGAATGGCTGCCCAGAGTCCTGTTTCAGCAGCGGATTCCCCCCATGTGGCAAATACCAGAATGCCCACGAGTACGAAGAAATGGAAAGCGGTTTGCCAAAAAGGCCGGTCTCCTTCTTCGGTCGGCATGGCCAGTTGCGCCGCGGCTTTTTGTCCTTCCTCCCGACGGTACAGATAGTGCATGATGAGTCCGATCAGGACCGCAAAAACCACCGCCCCCACAACACGGGCGACGCCCAGTGGCATTCCGAGAATTCGTGCTGTTAGAATAATGGCCAGAATATTGATGGCCGGACCCGAATAGAGAAATGCGACGGCGGGTCCCAGTCCGGCACCCCGCTGGTAGATACCGGAAAAAAGGGGAAGCACGGTACACGAACAGACGGCCAGAACCGAACCCGAGACCGATGCCACGACGTATGAAATCCACTTTTTTGTCCCGGCGCCGAAATACGTGATCACCGCAGACTGACTTACGAATACGGCGATCGTGCCGGCAATAAAAAACGCGGGAATCAGACACAGGATGACATGTTCCCGGGCATACCATTTTGCAAGAGCCAGGCCGTCAAAAATACTCTGGCGGAATTGCAGGTTTTCAAGCGGAAGAAAAAAGGCGAAGATAAAAAAACCGGTAATCCACAAAAAAGGCTTGTATTCGGTTTTCCAGTCCAACTCCGGTCTCCTGTCGGTTTTGTTCGAAATTATTTTCTTTATTCCCGATCGTTAATCGGATAGTGATTCCGAGACTTTTTCCACTACGTCACAGGCTTCGGCCTTATCTGGCATGGGCGAAGGTACGGTACCATCGTCATGGACGACCCCACCAAAATACTTATTCAGGAAGTGGAGGCTGACATGCACCAGGCCGATCAATACCGGTACCTCGACGAGCGGACCCACAACGGTGGCGAAGGCGATCGGTGAGGTGATGCCAAACACAGCAATAGCCACGGCGATAGCCAGTTCGAAATTATTGCCTGAGGCGGTAAAGGCCAGTGTGGTGCTTCGGCTGTAATCGGCACCCAATTTCGAAGCCATGAAAAAGCTGATGAGGAACATGAGTACGAAATAGGAGGTCAGCGGTATGGCTATCCAGAGAACATCCAGCGGACGGTAGATGATCTGATCCCCCTGCATGCTGAACATGACGACAATGGTAAAGAGAAGGGCAAGAAGAGTGATCGGCGAGATTCTTGGAATGAAAACATTGTCGTACCACTGGTGTCCTTTGAGAGGCAGCAGGATGACACGGCTGAGGATGCCGGCAGCAAACGGAATACCCAGATAAATCATTACACTGGAGAAGATTTCACCGATGGATACATCCACTGCCATCCCCTCCAGTCCGAAATAGACCGGAAGTACCGTGATGAAGACCCAGGCGTAGAAACCAAACGTTACAATCTGAAAAACGCTGTTCAGAGCGACCAGGCCGGCGGCATACTCACTGTTTCCTTTTGCCAGCTGGTTCCAGACCAGGACCATGGCGATACAGCGGGCGATTCCAACCAGGATAAGCCCCACCATGTAATAGGTCCAGCGCTCATCCGGACCAAAGAGCGCGGGTGCGATATACCCAAAAAATCCGCCGGCCAGCACGAACATGAGTACGGGTCCGATGAGCCAGTTCTGAATAAGTGAGAGGCTCAGAATCTTCACATCCGAAAAGACTTTAGGCATCAGTTCGTACTTCACTTTCGCCAAAGGGGGATACATCATCAGTATCAATCCGAAAGCAATCAGCAGATTGGTGTGTTCGCCAACAGTAAGAGCATTGTTGAAACTTTCGACAGTTCCTTTGAAATAAAAACCGATCAAAACCCCCAGGGCCATGGCGGTGAAGATCCAGACGGTCAGATAACGGTCCAGAAGTGACATTTTCTTGCTGATACCGGCTTTGGACGAGTTGGTCATTTTTCAGGACAGGAGGTTTGTATTTTGCTTGATTTAAAGTCGTATGAACTTTAACAGAGCGCTTTTATGGGGGAATCCAGCATTTTCAGCAGTTCTGCCTGGCTTGTTTTCAATTCTGCAATCCCTTCGCTATTCAGACAATAGCAGGTACGGACACCCTGGCTGGAGCAGGTGATGAGTCCGGCATCTTTGAGCACTTTGAGGTGTTGGGACACCGTGGACTGTGCGAGGGGAAGTACCTCGGTGAAGTCCCCGCAAAAGCAGGTTTCCTGTTCACTGAGTATGGAGATGATGGCGAGCCGGACCGGGTGTCCCAATGCTTTGGAAAGCTGCGCCGATCGCAAAAGGAACGGATCCTTCAGATCTATAGGTTCTTGTTTTTTTGGGTTATTACTGGTACTCATATTTTCGTCACCGGGTTATTATCGGGTTATTATCGGGTTTTTTTTAGTGGTCTTCCGGGGGGGGGC
>SLHZ01000176.1 GCA_007135895.1 Balneolales bacterium
GGCCGCCTCTACCGCTCCATCGATACCCTCAACAACATCTACGGCAAACAGACCGTGACCAAAGGCGCCCTCAAAGACACCGTCCCCGGCAAAACCCACTTCGTCAGCCGGAGCTGAGGGTTTTCCGCTGCCGAAAAAGCATTCCTTCCTCTTTCCCAAAATTGCTACATTGCTGTTATGTGAAATACCGGCTTCCATATTTTCCGGCGGAATTCAACCAACAGCTGCCACACAGCAAACAACAAAAAAATCATTATGAAAACCCGAATAGTTGTCACCCTTCTGTCTCTCTCGCACTTCTTAATGGTATTCGCGGCCTGGTCACAGCCGGCCGACAAGGTTTTGATCAACGCCCGTGTCTGGACCGTTGACGCGGATCTTCCCGAAGCAGAGGCCATTGCCATCCGCGACGGCTCCATCCTTGCCGTCGGACCGGCCGGAGAGATACAGGCCCATGCGGGTCCGGATACCCGCCTCATCGATGCAAAGGGACGTCTCATCCTGCCCGGTTTCATCGACAACCACACCCATTTCACCGATGGCGGATTCCAGTTGCAGCGCATCGACCTGCGCCATGCCCAAACCCCGGAAGAGTTCGCCGGGCTGGTCGGCGAGTGGGCCCGGCGCCATCCCGGACGCTGGATCACCGGCGGGACCTGGGACCATGATAATTTCCCTGGCGGCGATCTGCCCACCCGGCAACTGATCGACCCGTACACGCCGGAGACCCCCGTCTTCGTCCGGCGCTACGATGGACACATGGGACTGGTCAACACCTTCACCCTGCAAATGGCCGGCATCACGAGTGAAACACCGGATCCGCCCGGAGGACAGATAGTGCGTGATCCCGAGACCGGTGAACCGACCGGCATCCTGCGCAATGCGGCCATGAATCTGGTCACACGGCTCATCCCCGAGGATACGATGGAAGACCTGGTCAACGCCACCCGCCTGGCACTCGAAGAAGCCGCCCGCAACGGGGTGACCGGCATCCACGACATGTCCTCACCGGAGGATCTGCAGGCCTATCAGTACCTCCACCGGAAAGGCGAGCTGACCGCCAGGGTCTATGCCATCCTCCCCTTCTCCCACTGGGAGCATCTGGCCGCTGCCGGTATCCGGGCCCCTTTCGGAGATGATTTCATCCGGGTGGGCGGCCTCAAAGCCATGGCCGACGGGTCCCTCGGATCCTCCACTGCCCTCTTCTTCGAACCCTACACCTCCGATCCCTCCACACGCGGTCTTGCCACCGACGTGATGGGTGACGGCCGACTCGAAAAATGGGCCATGGCCGCGGATAAGGCCGGTCTTCAGCCTGTCATCCATGCCATCGGCGACAGCGCCAACAGCCGCATACTGGACCTCTACGAACAGATCATCCGCGAAAACCCCGGTCACGACCGCCGTATGCGCATTGAGCACGCCCAGCACATCCACCCCAAAGACTTCCGGCGATTCGCCGAACTGGGGGTCATCGCATCGGTCCACCCCTACCACGCGATTGACGACGGACGCTGGGCCGAAGGACGCATCGGTCATGAACGATGCCAAACCACCTACCCCTTCCGCCAGTTCCTGGATAACGGCGTCATCATGAGTTTCGGAAGCGACTGGACCGTCGCGCCGCTCAGCCCCCTGCTGGGTATCTACGCCGCGGTTACCCGCCGCACCCTCGACGGGAAAAACCCCGGCGGATGGTTTCCCGAACAGAAAATTACCGTGGAGGAGGCCATAAAGGCCCATACGATCACCAGCGCCTACTCTGCCTATCAGGAAGGCCTGACCGGTTCCATCACCCCCGGAAAGCGGGCCGACCTCGTCATGCTTTCCGGTGACATCCTGAAAATCGATTCGGTGGAGATACGGGACACGCGGGTAGTGTTGACGATGGTCGACGGCAAAGTGGTTTACCGGGAAGAATAAGTTGGAAAATCCGAACTAAAGCTATAAATACAACACAGCAAACCAATAACTCAGCCGATATCCCCACCCCATGTCCGAAAAAACCGCCCTCATCACCGGTTCCACTTCCGGAATCGGCTATATCACCGCACTGGAACTCGCCAAACAGGGCTTTCACACCGTTCTCCATGCCCGTAACCGGGAAAAAGCCGAACAGACACAACAGCAGATCGTCCGGCAGACCGGTAACAAAGCGGTAGATATTATTCTGGCCGATTTCGCGCACCTGGACGAGATCCGTCCGCTCGCATCGGAGTTCGCAAAACGGTACGACCGGCTGGACCTGCTGGTCAACAATGCCGGACTCATTCTCGGAAACAACCGCCAGGTGACACCCGAGGGTTATGAACTCACCATCACCATCAACCACCTCGCCCCGTTTCTGCTGACAAACCTGCTCTATGGTACCCTGAAGGGTACGCCCGGAGCACGCATCATCAATGTTGCCTCGATGGCGCATCGAGGCGCGGCCCCGGATTTCAATGACTTCCATCTGGAGCGATCCTACAGCGGATGGAAAGCTTACTGCAATTCCAAGCTCTACAATATCATGTTCACCGCCGAACTGGCAAGACGTGAAGTCCCCGCATGGTCCCTGCACCCCGGCACGGTGGCCACAAGCTTCTCGGCAGGTTCCGGAGGCTGGATACAGCCCTTTTTCAGCTTGTTCCGGCCCTTCCTTTCCACCCCCGAACAGGGCGCTTCCACCAGCATCTATCTCTGCACCGAAAAGGAGATACCTGCCCCGTCCGGCGCTTATTTCGTCAACAGCAAACCGGCCAAAGTCCGCAACCGGTTTTACACTCCCGATAACAACCGGCGGCTCTGGGAGCTGTCGGAAAAACTCACCGGAAAATGATTACGAAACAAACCATTGCAAGATCCATACCGTCTGCGGGCGCCATATTGCTCCTCTTTACGGCCACATACATGACCGGCACCGCATCTTATGCCGCAGGACCTGTGGATGATGGCGCAAAAACAGCCGCCCCGGCCGTTGAAGCCAACCAACCCCTCTACATGCTCATACGGGCAGATGACATGGGCATGAGCCACGGCCAGAACCAGGCGTTTCAAACCCTGATAGAAAGTGGAATCCCTCTCTCCGTATCGGTCATGTTCCCCTGTCCCTGGTGGAAACACGCAGTCGACATCCTGAAAAAACATCCGGAGGTATCGGTCGGTGTTCATCTCACCCTAAACGCCGAGTGGAAACACTACCGATGGGGACCGGTACTGGGCCCGTCTGCCGTGCCGAGCCTGGTCGATGAGGAGGGTTATTTCTTTCCTTCGAGGGCATTGCTGTACGGCAACCATCCGGAATTGACGGAAATGGAAGCCGAACTGAGAGCCCAGGTGCAGCGGGCCGTAGATAGCGGTTTGCAAATTGATTATATCGACTATCACATGGGTGCCGCCGTACAGACTCCGGAGACACGAAAAATCGTTGAACAGATTGCCGCTGATTACGGGCTGGCCATTTCCCGATGGTTCGGTGAGGACTACTCCAATATCACGTACTCCGCACCCATCGGATCAAAAACCGACTCGCTGGTCAGCCGGGTGAACCGGCTCAATCCGGATGCCGTGAATCTTCAGGTGGTCCATATCGCACCGGAACAATCCGACATGAATGACCTGGTCGATCTGAATGAGTTCGGGTTGCCCAATATGGCCCGGCATCGCCATGGCGAATTGCAGGCATTATTATCGCCCGAATTCCGGCAAGCCATCCAACAGAACAACGTTACCCTGATCACCTATCGGGATCTGATCCGGATGAGGGGGCTGGAATCCATGCAACGACCCGCGATGTATCGTGATTAACTTCTTGTCGCGTTCTACAAACCGTCGTTGTTAAAAATCCCCCGATAATCGAGAGAAAGGCCGGACCGCCACATGCAAAAAAGGTTCCGCTCAAACATACAAATCAGCCCAGGCCGCAATGACGGCCCCCGCATAGCGGCTGTGCCGGTCGTCACGAAGCAGATGGTCGGCCTTGTCGAGTGAAATGAAGCTTTTGGGATGACGGGCCATCCCGTACAAGTGTGCCGCATTATCAATGCCAACCGTGTCGTCCAGCGGCGAATGCATCACCAGCAGGGCCCGGTTCAAGTCCCGGATGTAACCATCCATTTTCGTGGCATTGAGATCATCGACCAGTTGCTTCCTGATCGTGAAGGGGCGTCCGGCCAGGACTACCTCGGCCTGTCCCTGCTCTTCGATGGTTTTCATATGCCCCTTGAAATGCTCGATGACATGCCGGGGATTGGATGGCGAACCGATGGTGACCACGGCTTTCGATTCCGGGATCCGGTGCGCCCCCTGAATCACCGCCGCCCCTCCGAGGGAATGACCTATGAGCAGAGCGGGGACACCCGTCTCACTTTTCATGAACTCCGCAGCCGCTACCAGATCATCGACATTGGATGAAAAATTGGTATTGGCAAACTCGCCGTCACTCTGGCCTAATCCGGTAAAATCAAAACGGAGTACCGCGAAATCCTTGTCAACCAGTTCCTTCGATATATTTCCCACTACCTTGAGACTTTTTGAGCATGTGAAACAGTGGGCAAAAAGGGCACACGCCTTTGTCCTGCCCTCAGGCATATCCAGCCTTCCTGCCAAAGCCTCTCCCAACGCGCCCTGAAACGTAACTTTTTTTGATGGCATCACTGTCTATTAGTCAATTCGTACGTATTTCTGCACCTGATGATACTCGGTCAGCTCCCAGTTTTCATTGGCCGGAAAACGCTGAGTGATCGTGTCTCCATCGATCTCCAGAAGGATGTAGATTTTGCTGCCCAGGATATCCTCGGACCGGTGGTATTCGATATGTTCAATGTACCTGTTGCCCTCCAGTGTATAGGTTCCAGCTCCAAGGTAATGAATGGCAACGTCATCAAGTTGCAACTGACTGGCATAGGCAAAATGGTCTTTCGACCAGAATTTGATGGAACTCCCCGTCACCTGCTCGGGGAATGAGAGATCAAGACCCTGCCACTCCGCATAAACCAGCCTCCAAGCTCCTTCAAGGGGTGATTTTTCATCGGTTGCAGCACAACCGGCGATCAGAAAAGGGATGAGGCTGATCAGAAGAATTAATTTTTTCATGGTACAGCTCCTGTAAATTTAATTGTTTATTAAACATCTGAAAACCGGCCTGTCAATAAATATTCTTCCGGTTTGTCTCTCGACAGGGTGTACTGCAACGCTATTCGGATGAGAAAACTCATCACACCACACCGTTTGATTAACAGATATGCTGCTTCACCCCCATATTACTAATTAAATTGCAATACTGCCATTATACTGTTTAATCCAGGGACATCCTCTTACAAAACACGGACCAGGTTTATCAAGGGTGAAAACCTCATGCCCGTTCGACTTTCCTGATTAAGGCCTCGTTGTCCTTTTCAGAGAGCACCTATTCGCCCATCACTA
>SLHZ01000272.1 GCA_007135895.1 Balneolales bacterium
ATGGCACGGGCAAAGGGATCAGCTGCCGGTGGGTGATAGCGCAGCCACAGTTCCGGTTCGATCAGTTCCAGCTCCATGACGGACCAGCGACCTTGGGCGTCGCGAATCATATCGACCCGGCCGTACGCGGGCTCCGGGGTGCAGGCCGCCATGGCCAGTTTGGCCAGTTCGATCTGTTCCGGTTCCGGCCGGCAGGGGTGGACGGTGCCGCCATGATCGTCCTGTACGCGGAAATCACCGGGTTTGGCTTTTTTTCGAACGGCATGGGTAAACACGCCATCGAGCACCATGAGGGTATCTTCCCCGGTTTGCAGTACATCATTGAGAAATGGCTGGACCATCAGGGCCTCTCGTTTCAGCAGCGGTTTTACCAGTGACTGGATTTTCGGGGCGGTAACGGTGTTGAATCGATAGGTATGACGGGCACCTGCCGATATGCAGGGCTTGACAATGGCTTCCTGCCAGTCGTTTTCAGAAAGCAGTGCCATCAGGTCAAGCTCCTGTCCGGTTTCGATATAGCGGGTCGGCACTACCGGAAGCCCCTTTCCCGCCAGGTCAGCGAGATAGTGCTTGTCCAGATTCCATCGGACCAGTTCCGGTTCATTGCACAACAGGGTTTGCACGGCGGTGCGCTTGAGCCAGGAGGTAAACTCCGGAATACGCTCATAATAGTCCCAGGTGGTTCGGAAGACGGCGCAACGAAAAGCGGCCCAGTCGATCTCCGGGTCGGCCCAGTCCACCCGTACGGAGGTGATCTTTCGTTTGAGGAGGGCTTCCTGAAGCAGCCGGTCATCATGAAGGATGTTGGCCAGATACCAGTCGCCTTCCGGTGCCCGGGTAGCCGTATATCGATGGTCGGTCAGCAAGGCCACATCGGCCTGATAACGGGTCATGATTGTCTAACTGGAAAAAACACAGCGGTTCGCTGCGGTCAAATATTTTGTGACAGGTCTTTAATTTGTGCGAACAGAACAACGTAGTTATTTCCGTATTTCCGGGCACATTTCGGACAGGTGGTATAGTAAAAATAGAGTTTTTTCAATTCTCTTTCCTTATTGTCCACATAAGTTTTCATTTCGGCGATCCAGGAACCCATGTTTTTGAATGGACCCTCAAAGACTTTGGTGAGAAACGTCCCGGAAATCGTTACCATTTTGGTTTCGGGAACCTGCCGGGTTACTTCAATATACATATCCGCTCCAAAGAGCGAATTCTCGTCCATAAGAACCACCGGGTTGTCCAGCATGGCATCGGCGGCCGTGATAAGCGCGCCATTACGGGTTATGACGCTGCCATAGTTCAGCGGGATCCGGAAGAAACTGCGGACCCGGTCTTTGACAAACTGTTTTTCCTCCCACTGGATCAATTTATCGTCCCATGATTCGGGATCGAAAGGCTGGCAGCAGATATCCGTGTTGGAATTCGCCGGCGTGTTATCGTCGGCCGTTGCTGCTCCGGTCGATGCCGCTTCGGTCGATGCCGCATCGGACATTGCCTCTTCGGCCTTTGCCTCGTTGGCATCGGTATTATCGTTGGTCATGACGTTATTTCCTCCCTTTTCGGTAATAACTGTTTTCCAACTCCGGAAAAAAAATGATGGATTGGGGTATGCTATGGAATGTAATAAAAAAAATCCCCCGCTGACAGAAGAAACGTGTTTTTCGTTGCTTTTCATCGGTGAGGCTGGGTATACTATAAGGATGGCTTGTGCGCCGCTTGTGAATGGCCGCTCCTGCCCGGTGGCAGGGACATATTAGGGACATCTTTCTGATCATTAACCCGTTGTATCAATGAGCCAGGACGAAAAAAACGAAAAAAACGAAAAAGTCGAAAAAAACAAAAAAGAAGAAAAGGGATTCGTTTCCGGCGATGATCCCGTGAAGCGGGCCTTGCTGATCAGTCTGAGCGTATCGGCGATATCGCTTTCCCTGAAGATCGGCGCTTTTTTCATTACCGGGTCATCGGCGGCGCTGTCAGACTCCATGGAGTCGGTGGTCCATCTTTTTGCGGTTGCCTTCGTAGTGTACGGTTATTATCTGAGCCTGAAACCGCCCGATGAAGATCATCATTACGGGCATGAGCGCATCGGGTTGCTGTCGGTAGGGGCCGAAGGGACCATCATCATCGTTGCCGGCATCACCATCGTTTATTATGCCATTCAGAGTCTGGTGACCGGGATCGAAATCCACAATATGGGCACCGGTCTTTTCATGCTCATCGCGGCGGCGCTGGTGAACCTTGTCCTGGGCAGTTATGTCCTGCGGGTGGGCAAAAAGCATGGCAGCATGATCGCCATCAGCAACGGCAAGCATACGCTGACCGATGTCTGGACCAGCAGCGGGGTGGTTTTTGCCCTTGTCGTCATCCACTACACCGGCTGGCTCTACATTGACGTCATTGTGAGTTTTCTGATGGCCGGTTTCATCAGTTACGAAGGCTGGAAGCTGTTGAACTATTCGGTCAGGGGCATAATGGATGAGCGCGATCCCGAGGTGGACACGGCTCTTCGGGCCGAGCTGGAAAAAGATTTGCCCGAAACCATCACCGGCTGGCATCATCTGCGTCATCGAACCATTGGCAACACCACGTGGGTCGAACTGCACCTGATACTCGAAAAGGACATCAGTCTGCACCGGGCCCATGCCGATGCCACCCTGCTGGAGCGGAGGCTGATTGACGCGCTGAAGACCGACGCGGTGATCACCATGCACCTGGAGCCCGAGGATGCCGACCGCCATCATGAAAGTTTGCTCAAGGGTGCCAATAAAAACAAAGATCTGGACGAATTTGCATAAAAGAAAAATGCATCCCTGATGAAACCGCAGGGCGGGCTGTCACGTATAGTAAGCTGTGCTACCTGCCTGGTGTCACAATAATCACAACTTAGAAAAGAGCCTCACTATGGGTTTATGGACATTTTTAGCGATTGCGGTTATAGCATGGGCTCTGGTCGATGTGTATCAGTATCGCTTGAAAGCAAAAGCACTGGCCGCCAAGCAGACCGAATCCAATGAGATCAAAAAGCTGGAAGAGAAAATGATCCGGATGGAAAAACGGATGGGCAATCTGGAGGCTCTGGTGATAGATGAGAGCCGACATGATGCGCTCAATGAGGGAACGCGACCCGATACCGATGATCTGTACGGGGATGCCGACCACAGCCGTCAGGGAAAACTCTTCAACAAGCTGAAATAGAACCGATATTCTGATCTATTCCGCCGGTATTTTCTTTGCCGGCAATTGTTTACCGGCCCGTTAGTTCGACAGCAATTCTCTTCCCCGATAACTTTATTCGTCGGCACTTATACGATACGCCGATAACTAGATTAGTCAGAGAATTGCTTATTCACTTTTTTGTGGCCAGTTGGCCGCATCCCGCCTCAATATCATCCCCGCGGCTGCGCCGGACGGTTGCCCTGGCGCCGAGCCGTGTGAGTTCGCCCATAAAACGGCTCAGACGGTCTTCCTTTGCCCGCTGGAGGGTTACCCCTTCCACATGATTATACATGATGATATTGATTTTTGACGGCACCCACCGGGCGATTTTCGCGAGTTTGCGGGCGTCGTCAACAGCGTCGTTGAACCGGTCGAAAAGCAGGTATTCATAGGTAACCGGCTGCCGGGTCTGGCGGTGGTAGTGCGTGAGCGCCTCCCGCAGCGCGTTCAGATTCAGATTTTCATTGATCGGCATGATCCTGCTGCGTTTTTCGTCATCGGCCGCATGCAGGGAGATAGCCAGGTTCCAGGGGCGCCGCTCATCGGCATAGCGTTGAATCTGCCGGGTCAGTCCGACCGTGGAGATGGTGATACGGCGCGGCGACAGGTCGAGTCCGAGGGGGTCACAAAGGATTTCGGCCGAGTCGGTCACCGGTTTGTAATTATGAAACGGTTCGCCCATGCCCATGTACACCACATTGGTAATACGCTTGTCAAACGTTTTTTCCGCCAGGTGGTTCATGGCGAGGACCTGTCCGGTAATCTCACCGATCGTGAGGTTGCGGAGAAGTCCCATCTTTCCGGTGGCGCAAAAGGTGCATCCGAAGACGCAGCCGACCTGTGAGGAGACGCAGACGGTGAGGCGATCGGCAACGCCGTCCGGAAATAGCTCCGGTATCAGGACCGATTCCACGAGCCTGTCGTCGTGCAGCCGGAACAGCATCTTGATGGTTCCGTCCGCGGACCGGCTTTCGCCGGCTGCTTCGACCCCTTTCAATTCGGCGACGCGGCTGAGCTCCTCGCGCGCGGCTTTGGGCAGGTTGGACATGGCGTCGATCGTGGCGGCCCGGTGGTAATGGATCCACTGGAAAAGCTGGTCGGACCGGTACCGTTTCCAGCCCATGTCTTCACAGAAGCGGGTGAGTTGTTCCTTGTTAAGGGCCGAAAGATTGACAAGGTCGGACATGCGCGTGCCGGATATGCCTGGAATAGTTGAAGGGTGTAGTTATTCGAAAAAGATAAGCAGGCTGTTCGGATAATTGATCATAATTCTGGCATCGCGGAACGCGTCCGGCCCGAGGGTCCCGCTGACCGGCTGATCCGTGAACCGGGAAAACCAGTCGTCAAACGCCGGGTCCTGCCGGACGGCAAAATGCACCGGTCCGGTTTCGAAGGTTCCGATCCGGATCGAAGGCACCCGGATGACATCACCGCGGTACCAGGTATCCGCATTCTCGAAAACAGTCCATTCCGGGTGGCGTTCCTTCCATTTTTTGAAGACGGAGCGGGTTATGAGACCTGCCGGGAAGACCGCGCGGTCATGACCCAGCCGTTCGCGTGTGGCGTCATCAAGCTGAATATGTCCGCCTGTTTTCAGGACGAGAGAGAGCGTGTCCGAAGAAACGACAGTTTCGACCCGGGCGAAGTGATAGCGGGGCTTCCCGCCTTCGACCAGGAAATGGAGTGGGATTTCATGCCGGCGCGGGGCTTCACGCTGGAGTGAGACTTCATGCTGGCGGGGGCGGTGGCCGGATTCCGATCCGGCGACAAGAGGGGAACGGCCGGTGGTGTCGCCGTTTTCGGGCTGTGATTTCGTGCGTTCAAGCTCTGGTTCTGTGCTGTCGAGCGAAGATCCGGTGCTATCGAGCCATGATTCCGCCGGATAGGTATCGTGGGAGGGCCAGACATACAGCCGTTCGGCGCGATAATTGATAAACCAGCTTCGTCCGGCAAACCATGTGGCACCGAGGATCCCGTCCGAGCGGGGCTGTGCGGTTACTTCCTTGCTATGGGTTTGGTTGTCATCCGGTTGCCCTGCGTCCGTTGCCCTGTTGCGGGTCTGGTGGCCATCGGGTGATTGTGTGTCCGTTGTCCTGATACGCGTCTGCTGCTCATCCGGTGACATTTCCGGAACTCTGCCGAGGATGACCTGGTGATGA
>SLHZ01000185.1 GCA_007135895.1 Balneolales bacterium
GTCGAACGTAACAGTGTGATATCCGGCCTGCCGGTGTTCATGTACCAGGGTGGATACTTTCTGTCCGAGGAGGTTATAGACTTCCAGGGTTACATCCGAAGCCCGGGGAAGGTCAAAGGCAATCGTAGCAACCGGATTAAAAGGATTGGGATACCCATAGTGCAGGGCGAAGTCACGAGGCAGATCCGGACCTTGCCCGGTTTCACGGGCTGAAGTCGGGACCAGCCCGATAGGAGGTGTCTCCTGCTTTTCCGTCGTGAAGATATGAAACACACCGGGTGGCAGATCCAGATGAAAAATATCACCAACCATATCGGAGGTGACTTCGATCTCGTTGCCAGTGAAATAGTCGTACCATGTGCCGGTTTGGGTGAACCTGGGGAAAACCCGCCCTTCGTTCACCCCGAAGTTTCCGGTGATCACGGCATCCATGGTTTCGTGTTCCAGGACGATGGTCTTGGTGGCGGTGTTCATGCCATACATGTTCACTTCTGTACCGGAATCGTGAAACACCGGGTTTTCATGCCTCAGTTTCAGCAGCCAGCGCCAGGTTTGGTAGAGGGCCTGACGATCGGGATCCTGATAGTACTCCCAACGGATGGGTTTCCGGCCGGTACGCCCCGGATCACTCGGCAGACAATCACCGTCGGTTCCGTCACCGGGTTTGAGACATTCACGCGGACCTCCGCCGTAGCCCAGTTCTCCGAATTGCCAGATCATTTTCGGTCCGGGTATGGTGAAGAAAAAGGCTCCGGCCAGTTTCTGTCGGTCCAGGGCAGTGGCCAGCTCTTTGATCTGATAGTCGTCCATACCGTTGCCGTAATTAAGGTTTCTGAACATCATCCACTGCTCATCATGGCTTTCCATGTATCCGATGAGATTGGGGTGCTCCCATCCCCTGTTACGAAAATAGACGCCCGAGAAGTTGGACCGTGAGCCGGCGTGCCAGCCCATGGAAGCCTCGCTGTAGTTGTAGTTGTGATTGCCCCAGAGCAGCATTCCGGCACGCCCCTGGTCCACTCCGTGGTTTGAAAGCTCAATCTCTTCCTGGTTGTCGGCAAAGTGTTCAAGGATGATGTAGGCCTCCGGATCCACTTCCCAGAGCCGGTCGGCCATGCGCTTGAGGTTGACAATCCGCTCGGGATTGGGTCCCTGCAGCAGGAAATCATTATCCACGTTGGTGGCGAAACCCTTGGTCAGATCGAAACGGTATCCGTCCACATTGTATTCCTCGATCCAGTAACGGTTGGCGCGGTCCATCCAGTACTGGATGAACGGGTGGTCATGGTTCAGGTGATTGAATACATTGAAGCGGTGGGCCGGACCAATAAGCGGGTTCGTCTCGCGTGAGCTGCCATAGAGCTGGATCAGCGGTGAGAGGCCGGTTGCGTGATTATAGACCACATCAAGTATCACGGCCATTCCCCTTTTATGCGCTTCATCCACCAGACGGCGGAACTGATCGGCCGGACCGTAGGCCTTGTCCAGGGCCAGATGGAAATTGGGATTATAGCCCCAGCTGTCGTTGCCGTCGAAATTGCTGACCGGCATCAGTTCAACGGCATTGACCCCCAGGCGTGCCAGATAGTCCAGTGTGTCGGCCAGGGTTGAGTAGGTGGCATCCTGCAGGAAGTCACGTATCACCAGTTCGTAGATCACCAGTTCGGCCGGATCGGGCCTTACATAATCAACGGCCTGCCATTCATACGGCTCCCGGCCGGTCTGCAGAATGCTGACCACATTATTGGTCTTGCCATGCGGGTACTCCTTGAGACCGGGATAGACCGAGTCGCTGATCCAGCGGTCGTTCCACGGGTCCAGTACCTTATGGGAGAACGGGTCGCCGACACGCAGCTCTCCATCAACCAGATACTGAAAACCGTATTCCACTCCGGCTTCCAGGCCATCGATCGTGATCCACCAGAGCACACTGTCAGGTGAAGCGGCATCCCGTGCCAGGAAGTAGTCGGGAGCAGCCTCCCAGTCGTTGAAATCACCGATCAGATAGACGAACTCCTTGTAGGGGGCCCACAGGACCAGTGTAGCCCGGTCATCCTCATCATGGTAGTTAATGCCCGGCTCCAGGCCTTCCGGTACCTGGGCATCGACAACCGGATGGTTCACCAGCAGCGTTATATCTTCCGTTGCTTCATTCTCGTTTTCGTCTTCGGCTTCAATACGCAGGTATCGAAAACCCGGGTCTGTCAGTACAAAAGAATACACCAGCCGGGCCGAGTCCACTTCCATGACGGACATATCATCCAGAAAAAGCTCCATTCGTGTGATATCACTTTCCAGTCCGAACGAAGCGGCCTCGACGAAGAGGGTATCTCCCTGATTGCGGATCAGGGGTCCCAGCTCGGGCAGCACCGGCTGATCAAAACGCACCGTAATAATATCGGAATAAAGATCCACAAAGATATCATGTCCGCCGGTGTCCTTGCCTTCGCGGGACCCGTCGGGACTTCGGAAGACAAATGCCAGCTGCAGAATCTCTTCAGAAGCCGGAACATCGTAATAACCACGGATATCTTCTATATGCAATGAGTAGAGATTGGTCTCCTCCCTGGTCATCCTGGCCTTGTCAATATTCTGGTCCCAGCCGGCAATCACATGACGCCAGTCCGACGGACCCGTGCTTCTATCGGTGATCACCCCGGTATGTGCATAGACGTCCCCGGTGAAGTCCTTCAGGCCCCCTGTCCCCTGCGTGGCATCAAAGTAGATGGTGACCGACCGGTCTTCGGTTGGAAAAGGCGGATCGGTGTATACAACCTGGGCGGCGGAGGTATGAAACAGGGTGAAAAACAAAAGCAGGAAGAGAGTACTCTTCGCGACAGACATTTCAGCGGCAGACACAGTTGCGGCAGATACTTTTGCAGCAAACACTCTTGCGGCAGATATAATTGTGGCCAATGCAGTTGCGGAAAATACACTTACGGCCGTAATACTTGCAGCAAATATACTTGCGACAGACATTCTTGTATCAGGCATGGGCAGTTGATTCATATAAGACATGGTATCGTTGGAAAGTGGTTCAATCATGGTATAGGTTGCCCGGCAGAGGCGTCTTCATCAGGCAGAGGCGTCTTCATCAGGCAGAGGCGTCTTCAGGTAGAGGCATTTTCAGGCAGTAGTTCTTCAAGGCATTTTGTTCTTGCGTGAAAGCGTTAATGACCCCGGTTTGAATATCAGCGGCTGTTAAAAGTGCCGGACTCTTCTTTGCGAACGGCAAGCAGATCGTAATCCGGTGCCAGTGTCCGGACAACAAGGTCCGGCGAAAAAACGGTGTGTTTCACTTCACTTTCTCTGTTCTCGATGCGCCGGACCATCTTTTCAATGGCCAGGGATCCCATATCATACATGGGTTGTCTCATGGTGGAGAGGCCCACGTATTCAGAGAATTCCAGATCGTCAAACCCTATGATGGGAATGTTTTTATTGGCATCACGCATGGCCTTGATGGCACCCAGGGCCTGGATATCCGAGGCACAGAAACAGGCATCCACACATGGTTCACAGGCGAGCAGTTTTGTCATGGCCTGATACCCGTTGTTTTCGGTAAAACCGTCACGTTCCATATCGTCACCTGTAACGATTTGTTCGGCAATGACCTTAATCCCAAAATCCTCAAGTGCGCGGCGATAGCCAAGCACTCTATCCATCACTGGTTTGGAATCGGCTTTAGCACAGATCATGCCGATGTTACGATAGCCTGTCTGCAGCAGGTATCGTGTTGCTGTGTAGGCCCCTTCGATACTGTCGACACTGATGGTATCGAAGCCGGGGTAGTATTCATCGATCAGTACGACCGGCACATTGTATTTCTTCAGTGTTTGCCATTCGCTGTCTGCCAGGTGTACCGATATGACGACATATCCCTCTCCCCAGCCGCGTTTCATGATGTAATCGGCCTGATTCAGTATGTTATCGGCCAGTTTGACATTAAAGATCTGCAGGTCGTAATCGTATTCGGCAATTTTATCCTGCATGCCGGCCAGGACCTCCATGAAGAAGTAGTTGGAGATAACCGGTACGATGACGGTTATAATTCTTGTTTTTTTTCGTGCGAGGCTCTGTGCAAGGGCTCTCGGATGGTAGCCCAGCTGATTGGCGACATCAAGCACCTTTTCTCTTGTTTTCCGGGTCACGCAGGTGTGATTATTGAAAACACGGGATACCGTGGCAATACTCACCCGGGCTTCGCGGGCGATATCGTAGATGGTTGGATTCAAGTTCTTCGGGGATGAAATGCGGGATGACTCTCACAAATGAGATAAATCATGCGGAGTGCCTTGCCGGCACTCCGCATGTACAGGAGATTACGCCTATTTGATCAGCATCATCTGACGCTGCTGTACAAAATCGCCGGACTGAAGGCGATAGATGTACACACCTGATGCCAGGCGTGTGGCATCAAATTGTGCGGTATGGGTACCTGCTGTCAGCTGGGTATTGACCAGCGTGGCAACATGCTGCCCGAGAATGTTGTAGACATCCAGGCGGACATTCCGGCTTTCCGGTATGGTGAACCGGATGGTGGTTGCCGGGTTGAACGGATTGGGATAGTTCTGCTCGAGATGGAAACCAAGCGGAGCATCCACAACGTCTTCGGTGCTTGTTTCCCGTGAAATGGCTTCGTAGTCGGGAGCCAGTTCTACGGTCAGCGGGTCATCACCAAAGGCTTCGCCGCCCTGCCACTCAAGTACGTTCAGTTCGGGCTCAGCCGGCCATGTGGAGAAGAGCATGCCTTCGAAGTCATCCACGGAGGTGGGTGTAATGAACTGATAGTACCGTCGTCCGGGTCCGTACCCACCGCCATTCCAGCGAATGGTGCCTTCGCCGATATTAGGCTGTCCGTAGCCGATGACAAAACCTAATGCGTTCACGGTTGGAAGCACGGCATCAATGGTGATTTCATAGATACCATCGCCATTTTCGTCCTTAAGCAGATAGTTCTCATTACGAACCAGATTGGAAACACCTTCCACGTGGCTCGGACCGGTACCAAAGCCCTGGGTGATCGCGAAGATCTGCTCCTCAAAGGCGATAAATACCGAGTCGGCGGCCGGGTTGAAACGCTCCTCGGCTTCGGGAACCGTAGTGGCTCGTGTCATGTCGATACGGATGGTGATCGGATAGGTCTCCGGAGTACCGGGTACCAGTTCGTCGAAGATCACAGCGGCACCGGGAAGGTCATTGTAGAAATGATAACCTTGGTCTGCCGGGAAGACGGTCTGTTCTGCGGCATCGGTTACGATGTATCTCCGGTTGGAGCCACCGGTCGTTCCGGGCTCTTCCCAA
>SLHZ01000124.1 GCA_007135895.1 Balneolales bacterium
ACCTATCGTGACAGATGGATTAACCGTCAGATCAAAGTCCGGGAAGCACGCCGTCTGGGCCTTCATCAGCACGAAGAAGTTCGACAGCGTATCGAACATAATCAGGAAACCATGCTGATCGACGCTTTTAATCAGGCTGTTATGAGACAGTACCAAGACATCAACGTAACACGGTCAGAAGCACAATCCTACTACGAAAGCAATAAAGATAAATTTATCCTGGCCGAACGCCATGTCCGCTACCGCCATTTGATCGCGCGCTCACTGGCAGATGCCCAGAACGCCCGCACCGCACTGCAAAGAGGGCGCAGCTGGAGAGATGTAGCCTCCGAGTTTTCGGTTGATCCCGCAATGGCGATTCGCCACTCACAGCGATACTGGCCAATCTCATCGGCAGCGCTTGAATTCGAACCGCTGCACAATTTCCTGCAGATCATCGGTGTCAGTGAGATATCACCTATCCGAAGAATCGGGGATCAGTTTCATTTTGTTCAGCTCATGGAGAGTCGTGATGCCGGAGAACATCCGCAAGTCGACTGGATTATCGATCAGATTACCGATTGGCTGGAACTGGACAAACGTCGAAAGTACCTCAGATCGGTCGAACAGAATCTTTATCTGCAGGCCAAGGCAACCAATGAACTGCAAGTTTTTGAAATACCACAATAAGTCCACTGTCACCAGGAAACCGGTCATGCCGGCTTTATCCGCCCCATTATGCGAATTCTTTTTATAGCACTTTCATGGCTGCTCTTCAGCCTCACCGCTGCAGCTCAGAACCGGCAGGTCGCCGACCAGATCGTAGCGGTCGTCAATGATCATATGATACTCAAATCGGATGTCGACCGTCAGCTATCTGAATTCATGCAGCAGGCCCGTGTCACCGAATTTGATGAGCAGATGTGGTACTATGTTCTTGAAACCATCATCGATAATTTTGTTCTGGTTGAAAAAGCCCGGATCGATTCGGTTATTATCAGCGATTCCGAGTTGGACCGCCAGCTCAACCAGCGTATTGATCAGCTGGTTCAGCAGGTTGGCAGCGAACGTGAGCTTGAACGTGCTTTTGGAATGCCCATTATTGAAATCAAAGCACAGTATTCCGATGAGTTCCGGCAGGATATGCTGATCAATCGCATGCGCCAGATAAAAATGGAGCAAATCAACATCACCCGGCCGGAAGTACGCGAGTTCTTTGAGTCCATCCCCGTCGACTCACTGCCCATCATACCCGAGTCGGTATCACTCTCACATATCGTTGTGATTCCTCCTCCCAAACCGGATGCCAGGGAAAACGCACGCAATCTGGCCATCGCTCTTCGCGATTCATTACTGAACCATGGGGCCTCCATGGATGACCTTGCCAGCCGCTACAGTGACGGACCAACCGCATCACGCGGCGGTCAGCTGCCCATGGTGGCAACCACCGATCTGCTTCCCGAATACGCCGCAGCTGCCGCAGCTCTTGAAACCGGTGAAATATCGGAAGTGGTCAGCACGAATCAGGGCTTCCACATCATCCGATTACTGGAACGCCAGGGACAAAATATTGCCACACAGCATATCCTTATCACTGTTGCCGGAGAAGAACTGGATGAAGACTACGCCCTGGAGAAACTCACGGCTATCCGTGACAGTGTGTACCATCATAACCGTACTTTTGCACAAATGGCCCGCCGACACTCCGATGACCGCATAACCGCTCCTGCAGGGGGTTTGCTTACGGATCCTCAAACCGGACAGCGCCATATTGCCATCAGCAATCTGGAGCCTTCGCTCTATCGTATCGTCCTGCTGCTGGAAGAATCCGGTGATATCTCGCCCCCACGGTCACATACATACGGTGAAGAACAAAAAAGCGCATTCCGCATCGTACGCCTGAACGAGCGCATCCCCGAGCACAGAGCCAGCATGGAACAAGACTATCAGCTGATTCGCAGTTTTGCCCTGCAACAGAAGATGCAGCAGGAGCTGAGCAAATGGATATCCGGGCTGCGAAATGAAGTTTATGTCGAATACCGCATACCCGTTCCGGATCTTGATCCCGAAGATATGCCGGATATGTTTGAAGCACCCCTGCCGGATACCGCGACCGAACCCATGTAACACACCCCTTTTCCATGAGCAAAGATTTAAAATTCAACAAGACAGACCAGGCATTGTCATTTACCCGGCATTTTCAGGACCTCAAAAACGAGATCGCCAAAGTGGTGGTCGGCCAGAGTGATATTGTCGAGCAGCTTCTGATTTCTCTTTTTTCCCGGGGCCACTGCATCCTGGTAGGTGTGCCGGGATTGGCCAAGACTCTCCTGATCCGTACCTTGTCACAAAGCCTCAATCTCAGTTTCAACAGAATACAGTTCACGCCCGACCTGATGCCCGGTGATATCACCGGTACGGAGATCATCGAAGAAGAAACAGCCAGCGGACGCAAATCCTTCCGTTTTATCAAAGGGCCTCTTTTCGCCAATATCATCCTCGCCGATGAGATAAACCGAACCCCGCCCAAAACACAGGCCGCACTGCTGGAATCCATGCAGGAGTATCAGGTCACAGCAGGCGGTCAGCGTCATCAGCTGGAAAAACCTTTTTTTGTCCTGGCAACCCAGAATCCCATTGAGCAGGAAGGCACCTACCCGCTTCCGGAAGCGCAGCTCGATCGTTTCATGTTTAATCTGTGGCTTGACTACCCCTCCTTCAGCGAGGAAATCGATATTGTCCACCAGACAACAGCACCCCGGGAAGTATCGGTCCAGCCTGTTCTTGATGCTGCGCAGATCATGGCCTATCAGGAACTGGTGCGCGAAGTGCCTGTGCCGCGCAGTGTCCTGGAGTATGCCGTCAATCTGGTATCCATGACACGTCCCGACACACCGAAAGTCCCCGGTTTCATCAACAAGTACATGAGCTGGGGTGCAGGGCCCCGCGCATCGCAATATCTGATCCTTGGCGGCAAAGCCCTGGCCCTCTCCGAAGGGCGTTACAACGTCAATGAAGAAGACATCCGGAAACTGGCAGTTCCGGTTCTGAGACATCGCATTGTCACCAATTATGCGGCAGAAGCCGAAGGTCTCACCTCGGTCAACCTGATTACCAGACTGCTGGACCACAAAAGGTAACACCAACACATTCCTCTGCATGGATATCCAATTTGACGGTTTCCAGAACAGTATCCCTGCCATAGTAATCATGATACTGCTGGCAGGAGCCCTGGTATTATCCTTTTGGACCTACATCCATGCCCGCGGTGTTTCCGCCCGCTCACGGATCATTTTGTCATCTCTGCGTTTCCTCTGCTTCCTCATTCTGATACTGGTACTGCTCAACCCCTTGTTCATCATCAGCGAGCAGCTGACCGTTCCCGCCCGAATTTCTCTCATTCTCGATAACAGCCAAAGCACCACACTGGTCAAAGGCGATTACGAAGGAGAACAACGCTACCGGCAACTGGTAAACGGCCTGCTGGATCCTGACGGAGCCGTCTCGGAAATAGAATGGGATATTTTCGGATTTGACGCCGATCTTTTTGAGATCGATCCGGACGATGATCTGGTCTCGTCACTGACTCTGGACGGCACACGAACCGATATCGACCGGGCGCTGACCAGCTACCTCGAGCTTCATGATGGCAGCGAGGCGCTCATTCTCTTTACCGATGGCATTGTGACAAGTGGCCGTGATCCATCCATGACAGCAACCAGAATACCGGTTCCGGTTTTCACCATCGGTATTGGTGATACCAGCCGGCTCAACGATATTGCCGTTCAAAGCGTGGCTCATGTCCCGGCAGCTTCCATCAACAGCCGAATACCGGTGGACGTTAGCGTACGGAATGATGGTTTTCCCGATATGGACATCCCTGTGCAATTATGGGAGGGTGAAACTTTGATCGGGGAAGAAACCATCCGATCAGCCAGTATGAGATCCGTTCGACAGCTCCGCTTTACACTGGAGCTGGAGCAAGAGGGCCTGAGGGCATTCCGGATCCACATCCCGGAAACAGAAGGAGAATGGACAACCGATAATAACACCTACTACTTCAATGTTAATGTCAGCGATGACCGCATACGGATCCTTCACCTCTCCTACGCAATTCATCCCGACGTTCGGGCCCTGCGCAGGCTGCTGGAAGAAGACAAACAGATATCACTGGAAACAAGAACGTGGATCTCCGGAGATCGCTATTCCGAAGGAGTTCTTCCAGACCGCGCCGATACGCTGGATCTGGTCATACTTCATGGGTTCCCCGCCCGACAGGTTCCGCAAGATCACGCCCGGTTCGTAGCACGTCAGTTTGCTGACAATGCCTTGTTTGTTATCGCGGCTCCCGGACAGGATCTGGCCAGGCTGTCCTCTCTGCTGCCCGGAAGACTCCCGGTTCGGCACCAGGAGAATCATGCGTGGTTCGAAGTTCAGCCACTTTTTTCCGCCGAACGAGCCGATCATCCCGTTCTTGATTTTAACAGACCGGACGACTTGCGCCTCCCTCCGCTGCGCGGCAGTATCGGAAATGTCCAGACAACCTCCATTGCCAACGTACTAATGGAATCGGCTTACCGTGGCACTCCTGCAGGTACACCTCTTGTGGCTGTTCAGACTACTTCTGACTATCACACCGCTTTTTTTAACGGGTACAACTTCTATCGATGGATGTTAAGCCCAAGAGAGCACACCCGGGATTTCTGGGAAAAACTGTTCAACAATATGACCAAATGGTCGGCCGCCACTCCGGACGAGCAGCTTCTGGATTTAAGACCGCTGGAGCCCTCCTTTCAGATCGGGGAGCCGGTACGGTTTCGGGCCTACCTCAGGAACGAGGCTTTTTTACCCGAAGAAAACGGAGTAATTGAATTGTCACTCAGTGACCATCTCGAGCAAGAGCGCCGCTATATCATGAGCAATGATGGGCGCGGATGGTATTCTCTGGAAATGGATCATCTTCCGGAGGGAAGCTACCGCTACCAGGGTCGTGCCACACGCGGTGAACGTGTAATCGATGAACGGGAAGGCGAGTTTGTCATTGGTGGTGTAAACCGTGAATTCATCCGTACCATCCGCAACGACGATCTTCTCTCTTTCATTGCAGGTCGCACCGGGGGTACCTTTCTTCCGCACAATCAGGCGGATCATCTGCCCGAACTGCTGGCCGAAGAAATTGGTGTTGTCCAGAGAACAGAGACCGTTTCAAGAACCATTATGGTTCACCGGAATCCTTTCTGGTTCCTGCTGATTCTTCTTCTTCTTACCATTGAGTGGGTTATCCGGAAGTACAAATCGATCG
>SLHZ01000216.1 GCA_007135895.1 Balneolales bacterium
CTGAAGAAAATCCGGGCATTCTGCTTTTTTTCGTCCCAGCTCTCACGATACCATTTCCGGGCTGCGGCCAACAGGGCATGACCCAACCCGTCGTCCTGGCGGCCGATGTTTCCGTAACCATAAAGCAAAATTCGTTTCATCGGATTATTACCTTATAATTGTTATTATCCCTCCACTCTTTCTACATCTTTGCCCTTAAGGTAACACATTTTTCATTCGTTTTGATCTTGAAGGCCCGGCACATACATATTCAGGGACTCGTTCAGGGAGTCGGTTTTCGTCCGCATGTCCACCGTCTGGCACATCGATTCGGACTGAACGGCTGGATTAGTAATGCCGAAGACGGTGTCTATATTCAAATAGAAGGGGATGAGAAACAAATTGCCGGATTTATCGAAACACTGGAATCCCGGCCACCGAAAGCCTCGCTCATACACGCCCTTACCGTACAGGACACCGAGCCGGAGCAACTCAAGGATTTTACCATTCGCAAAAGCAAAAATCTGTCGGACCGAATCACCCGGGTCTGCCCGGATATCGCGGTATGCGAGGAGTGCCTGGCGGATATGCAGGCGCAGCCGCACCGGATCCGCTATCCTTTTACTAACTGTACGCACTGCGGTCCACGCTTCACCATCATCCGCACACTGCCCTACGACCGGCCCGGCACCACCATGGACTCATTCATCATGTGCGAAACTTGCCAGAACGAATATGAGTCCGTCCATGACCGCCGGTTTCATGCCCAACCGGTTGCCTGTAACCAGTGCGGACCCGAATATCAGCTGCTGGATTATGATAAACCGAAGCAGCCACTCCTGGGTACCCAGACCATCGTTGCGGAGTGCTGCAGACGGATAGAAAAAGGTGAGATCATCGCCATTAAGGGCTTGGGCGGCTTTCATTTAATGTGCGATGCCACCAACCCCATTGCCGTATCCCGGCTTCGCCAGGCAAAAAAGCGGGACCGCAAACCCTTTGCGGTCATGATGCGCGACATCAATGCCACCGCCCGTTTTCTGCTGATTTCGGAAAAAGAAGAGGAGGCCCTGGTTTCCTGGCGCCGGCCGATTGTGCTGCTCCGGCAACGTCATCAGACCGGGGCCGGGTTCCCGTCAGACAAAAAAACGTTCCGGCTTGCCGGTGACATCAATCCCGGCTGCGCTACTATCGGGGCCATTCTGCCCTACATGCCCATTCATCATCTGCTTTTTGAGCACCTTTCCACCCCTGCCCTGGTTATGACCAGCGGTAATCTGGCGGACGAACCCATCGTCATCGATAATCAAAAAGCGCACGACACCTTCCGGGGAATGGCCCAGGCCCTTGTTGTCTATAACCGGGATATCCACAACCGGGCCGATGATTCCGTCGTCTTCACAGCCAACGACCGGCAACGGATCATCCGGCGGTCCAGGGGCTATGTTCCCGAGCCGGTGATGCTCAACTTCCCTGTCGACCGCATTCTGGCGACCGGCGCCGAACTGAGTCACTGCTTCGCCGTAGGCCGGGGCCGGGAAGCGATACTCAGCCAGCATATTGGCGACCTTAAAGACCCTGAAACCTACGCCTTTTTCACGGAGTCGATCGACCGGTTTTGCGAACTCTTCCGGGTGCGGCCGGAACGAATTGCCTGTGATCTGCATCCGGATTACCTGTCCACCCGGTTTGCCCGGGAACAATCCCTTCCCGTCATCGCCGTGCAACATCACCACGCCCATATCGCCGCCGGCATGGCCGAGTTCAACCTCGAGGAGCCTGTCATCGGCATTTGCTGGGACGGAACCGGCCTGGGCAGCGACGGGAACATCTGGGGCGGCGAATTTCTCTATGCCGACCTGGAAACCTTTGAACGATATGCCCACTTTCGCTATCTGCCCCTTCCGGGAGGGGACAAAGCGGCCAAACAGACCTGGCGGACCGGTGTTTCCTTGCTCTATCAGGCGATGGGACCGGATTTCCTGACCCTTGACCTGCCATTTGTTGACTGGGTCCGAAAACAACAGGGTTTTGAACTCCTTCTCCAGGCGGTGGAAAAAAATCTCAACACCCCGCTCTCCTCATCTGTCGGCCGCTTGTTCGATGCGGTTGCCGCCATCTCCGGAGTATGTACGTCCAACGCTTTCCATGCCGAAGCCCCCATGAAACTGGAAGCCCTGGTCAGTCCGTCTGTCGGCGGACACACGATGACCTCGCCGGAGCCCGGCAACGGTTACGCCTTTGGTTTCGACCCGAACGGCGAGAAACTGCCGCAAATCATTGATACCAAACCTCTCGTGAGGGAACTACTGTCCGATCTGCTGGACGGCCAACCCGTACCGGTCATTGCCACCCGTTTTCACAATACGTTAGTGGCGATAATTTTTGCCGTTGCACACGAAATGAAGTTGCGATATAATACCAAAAAGGTGATTTTGACCGGGGGCGTTTTTCAAAACCGCTACCTTCTGGAACAAGCCGAAAAGCAACTTGAAAAGGACTTCACCGTCTACAGTCCGGAAAAAATTCCGTGCAATGACGCCGGAATCGCGCTCGGACAGATGGCGGTGGCGGCCCGGAAAAGCCCCTGATCCGAGCATCATCGGTACTGAAACATCCAGACCATGCCATCACGGAACACCAATGACCACAAATTTCTAACATCATGTGCCTGAGCATCCCGGGAAAAGTAATTTCCATCGACAACGAAACGGCTAAAGTCTCTATCGGAGGCAACGAAGTAGAGGTTGGCCTGCAGCTACTCGACGACGTCCGGGTCGGCGAGTATGTCCTGGTTCACAGCGGCTTCGCCCTCCAACGCATCAGTGATGAAGAGGCCCGCCGCACCCTGGAGTTGATCCGGGAACTCGAAGACCTGGCTGGAAGCGATCAGATGCCTCACTAACAAACCTGACCAGACGCCCTATTAACAACCCTGATCAGATGCCCCATCAACAAACCTGATCTAATGCCCAATTAAAAACCTGATCAGACTCCCCATCAACAAACCAGCCCATACCCAATAACGCAATTCCATCGTGAAGTACATTCAAGAATACCGGGACAAACAGCTTGTCCAGACACTGATTCGGCACATCCGGGCCTATGATGGCGCGCCGGTCCGTTTCATGGAGGTCTGCGGCGGCCATACCATGGCCATACAAAAATTCGGAATCCCCTCACTGTTGCCCCCGGCCGTATCTTTGGTCTCCGGCCCGGGCTGTCCCGTCTGTGTGACCGCCCTGCAGTACGTGGACCATGCCGTGGCCCTGAGCCGGCTGCCCGGCGTCATCATTACCACGTACGGCGACCTGATCCGTGTACCGGGAAGCTCTTCCACACTTGAAAACGAAAAGGCACAAGGGGCCGACATCCGGATGGTCTATTCGACACTTGAAGCCTTGCAGATTTCGCGCCTCAACCCCGATAAAAAAGTCGTCTTTCTGGGAATCGGTTTTGAGACGACCGCTCCGGCCAGCGCCGCGGCGCTGGTGCAGGCCAAAAAGGAAAACCTTTCAAACTTTTTCGTCCTGAGCGCACACAAAGTCATGCCTCCGGCCATGGCGGCCCTGATCGATGAACAGGTCCGTATTGACGGGTATCTCGCGCCGGGCCATGTAAGCACCGTCGCCGGCGCCAATATCTTCCGGAGCATACCGGAAAAGTATTCTCTGCCGGTAGTCGTCGCGGGGTTTGAACCGGCAGATATCCTGCAATCCATTCACATGCTTCTTCAGCAGCGCGTCACCGGTAACATCCGCGTTGATATTCAGTACAAGCGCGTCGTCACACCCGAAGGCAATCTCAAAGCCCGGGCGCTCCTTGACGAAGTTTTCGTCCAGCGGGATGACTGGTGGCGGGGTCTGGGCGTCTTGCCGAAAAGCGGACTCGGTATCCGGGAGATATTTTCGGACTGGGATGCGGAAAAAAACTTTGATGAGGAAATCGAACCCCCGCAGGAGCCGGTGGGCTGTATTTGCGGTGAGGTACTCAAAGGTATCAGCGTGCCGGTTGAATGCTCGCTGTTCGGCACGGTCTGCGATCCGGCAAATCCGGTCGGCACCTGCATGGTATCTGAAGAAGGGGCCTGTCATGCTCATTATCGTTACGGAATGCACTGACCCGGAGAGAATTCATGAACAAACGCGACAAAACCATTCGGCTCGGACACGGAAGCGGCGGCAGGATGACCCATGACCTGATCCGCGATATCTTTCTGAGCCATTTTGACAACAGCATCCTGCTTCAGCAGGGCGATTCTGCCATATGGAATCTCTCCGCTTCACCGGATGCTTCCGGACACTCTCCCACCAGCGGCACAAAACTCGCATTCAGCACCGATTCCTATGTCGTCGATCCGATCTTTTTCCCCGGAGGCAACATCGGTTCGCTGGCCGTAAGCGGAACGGTAAACGATCTGGCCGTCTCGGGTGCCCGTCCCCTGTTTCTCTCGGCCGCTTTTATCATCGAGGAAGGGTTTCCACTGGACCAGCTGGATGAAATAGCGCGCGCCATGGCCGCAGCATCCACGGAAGCGGATGTTCCAATCGTGGCCGGTGACACCAAGGTGGTCCACAAAGGCAAGTGCGACAAGGTGTTCATCACAACATCCGGAGTGGGGCTCCTTGATGAAGCCCTTTCCCATATTCCGACCGGAAGCAGGGTAACAGAAGGCGATGTCATCCTGGTTAACGGATATGCCGGTGATCATGGAATTGCCATCCTTGGCGAGCGTGAGTCACTGAAGTTCCAGTCTCCGATCCTTTCGGATGCGGCATGTCTGAACGGACTGATTGCCGAAATCACCGCGCAGTATGAAGTACATTTCATGCGGGATGCCACCCGGGGTGGGGTGGCGACTGTTCTGTCCGAGTTGGCCGGTCTGACAAAACACGCCATTACCATTGAAGAGCAGGCCATCCCCGTCCGCGAAGAAGTTCGGGGCATCTGCGAAATCTTCGGCTACGATCCCCTGTACATGGCCAACGAAGGCAAAGTAGTCCTGGTGGTCCCGGGTGATCAGGCGGACAAGGTTCTGGAGGGGATGAAAACGCATCCGTTGGGCCGCGATGCCTCCATTATCGGCAAGGTTGGGGGCGAATACCCCGGAAAAGTGGTGCTGCATACGGAAATCGGAGGAAAACGCTTCCTGGATATGCTGGCCGGAGAGATGCTCCCCCGAATCTGTTGAGATCTGATCCGGGATCATGATCTGTTAGGGGTTACTCCGGAATTATGATCTGTTAAAGGATAGTCCGGAATCATGAAAAA
>SLHZ01000163.1 GCA_007135895.1 Balneolales bacterium
AGCCGGTTTGAACTATTCACCCGGAACAGAGTCCGGCTCACCCCCCACCACGAAATTATGCTGGAGGCCCGGTCCGGTATCCTGCGCTATGATACGCCGGAACAGAATCTCGACGACCGGGATGAACTGAACTACCAGGTTCTTCTGACCAACCGGCATGTTTTTTCACCATGGTTCGACCTGACGGTAAGGACTGGCGGAGAAGCCACTCATTACGTCTATCTCTCCGGCACCCGAAGCATTGAAAATAATTGGCGGCGAACCATCCGGCTGGCCCCTGAAATCCGATGGGAACCCCATGAGCGACTCCTTTTCCGCAATGAGCTGCTGGTGCGTGCCAATTATACGGTTGAGGACTACCAGCTCGAAGGACGTCCCAAAAACGACCAGTCTTCCCGCGAGTTTGCCTTTCGGTCACGCCTGGATGTAACCCTTGCCGATCATTGGCAATTTGAAACGGCACTGTCGCGCAGTGAGCTTCGAATCGGACGGCTCTACTGGAAAAGTTTCCAGGAGACACCCACTGATACACTGGTGACCTATAATCTGGAGGCCATGGTTGTGCACCGGCCGGGCCGTCACCACATCGGCGTTGGTGGCCGCTTTTTCGTGCGACGCGACTATCTGCCCCAAGCCGTAATGACGATTCAGGTCGAGAACGAACAGGGACAGGCTATTCCCGTAAGCCGCAGGGCTCCCGGATATCAGATGAGCTATCAGTTCGGCCCAAGCATAGATATCCGACTCCAATTTGTATCGGGCAACCGGATTATCATCAACGGCTGGTTGCAGCGTCAGGAAGTGTGGCGGCGCCTTTATACTGCCTATCCGGATGATTTGAAAGAGGCATTCCGAAAAGAGGAGAGAAGAAAGACAGTCCGTATTTATCCCAACCTTGAAATACGGGCAGTGTTCGACTTCTGACGCTCATCCGGCTCATTGCTCATTTCGCAATTGCTGTTTGCATTTTTTTGGGATAGTTTAGACCCATGAATTCCGATATCGGATCACCATTGAATACTATTATTATTTATCACCAAAATTATTAACGGTTTTTACCATAATTACAGGAAAAAAGATGGATTTTTTAAAGCGCCTGGGCATAGCCCCCGTCAACGATGGAACTTGGATCGGCACAAAAAGTTACAGCTGGGAGCACCGTGAAAAGCTGAAGAGTATCTCCCCGGTCGACAACAGCGTGATCGCCGAAGTCAGCTGGACGTCCGACGAACAATACGAGCAGGTTGTCGATGAAGCCCAAAAGGCTTTTCTGGAGTGGCGGCAGGTACCGGCCCCCAAACGCGGCGAGATCGTCCGCCAGATCGGTGATGCACTCCGCGAAAACAAGGAAGACCTGGGTCGTCTGGTAACCTGGGAAAACGGAAAAATTTTACAGGAAGGTCTCGGGGAAGTACAGGAAATGATCGACATCTGTGATTTTGCCGTGGGTCTTTCCCGTCAGCTTTACGGCTATACGATGCAGTCGGAGCGGTCCCGGCACCGTCTCTATGACCAGTACCATCCGCTGGGTATCGTCGGTGTGATTTCGGCGTTCAATTTCCCGGTAGCCGTCTGGGCATGGAATACCATGATTGCAGCTGTTTGCGGTGATACGGTCATCTGGAAACCATCAAGCAAGACACCGCTGACTGCCGTGGCCTGTCAGAAGCTGGCGGCTGAAGTGCTCAGGAAAAACGACATACCCGACGGGGTCTTCAATCTCATGATAGTGGACCGTACCATCGGTGATCGTATGGCACGTGACAACCGGATCCCCCTCATTTCCGCCACCGGTTCCACCCTGATGGGCAAATCGGTAGGGCCGACTGTTTCGGCACGATTGGGCCGGAGCATCCTGGAGCTGGGTGGCAACAACGCCATTATCATCAGTCAGCATGCCGATATCGAAATGGCGATCAGGGCCACGGTCTTCGGTGCCGTCGGCACGGCCGGACAGCGTTGTACCTCTACCCGAAGGCTCATTGTGCATTCATCGGTATTTGATCAGGTGCGCGACCGGTTGATCGAAGTCTACAAGAAAATCACCATCGGCGATCCGATGGATGAAAACACACTCGTAGGACCGATGATCGACTATCAGGCCGTTGAAACCATGCAGCAGGCGCTGGCCAGTCTGAAGGAACAGGGTGGTGAAGTTCTCTGCGGAGGAGAACCTCTCCAGGGTGACGGCATCCCCGGCAAATGCTATGTGCGACCGGCTCTCTGCCTGGCCAAAAACGAATATCCGATAGTGCAGGAAGAGACATTCGCTCCTATTCTCTATCTGATGAAATACGACACGTTTGATGAAGCCATCGCCATGCACAACGGAGTCGTCCAGGGTCTGAGCTCCTCCATTTTTACCCTGAACGTACGCGAAGCAGAACACTTCCTCAGCGCCATCGGATCCGACTGCGGCATCGCCAACGTCAACATCGGCACCAGCGGAGCCGAAATCGGCGGAGCGTTCGGCGGTGAAAAAGAGACCGGGGGCGGACGCGAGTCCGGCTCGGATTCCTGGAAGTTCTACATGCGCCGCCAGACCAATACCATCAACTGGGGCAGTGAACTTCCCCTGGCTCAGGGACTCAAGTTCGATATCTGATCCAGATCGATACCTGAAGACCCGGGATCGTTGTATGATACTCGGGATCGTTGCTTGATCAAGTTCGATATCTGACGCAAAGAGGCCTTCCCAGGGCAGACCGGAGCTGAAATGATCAGTTTCGGTCTGCCTGACGGTACAGCATGTTCAGCCGGTCCAGCATCTCCGGCACGAAGGAGAGGTGCTCCGGTTTCATCAAGACACTCCTCAGAACGGTGACATGATCCTGGTCCACCTCCAGTCCGGGCAAAGAACGACGGACCTGCTGGCTGTCGAGATCCATGGTGCTCAGGTACAGCTGGTCGGTCTGCATGCCGATCTTGAGTATTTTTTTTGACAGCATGCTGATTTCGCTGCACCGACTGCTTTTTGCGCGGGGAACAAACGTGACGATATCAAGCTCCGGCCGCATGAGTGACTCAAACTGATCATTTTCCATCAAGCCCTCATGGAGTTTGAGCGCTGCCTTCCGGCAGTCCGACAGCATGGAACGAAGACCCTCGGCAGATAAAAGTTCCATGGTCAGCCACAATGCTACGGCAGCGGAACCGGCCCGGGAGCACTCAAGGCTGATTTCGCCCAGATGCCGCTCATCGGAAGTGAAGTAGGTATAAGGGGAATCATGGTGGTAGAAACGGCCGGCCGACGGATCACGGAATAGCACCGATCCACACCCGTAGGGCTGCAGACCATGCTTGTGCGGATCAATAACCAGGCTGTCTGCCCGGGGCAGCGCTTCCCATGGTTCAGGGTCTATGAGTCCGCTTTTTCTCAAAAGGTAATAGAAGCCTCCATATGCCGCATCCACGTGAATACGCACACCTTTTTCCTCCGCCCATCGGACCAGGGTGTGCAGGGGCTCAACGCGGCCCTGGCCTGTTGTTCCAAGCGTTACGACCAGGGTGCCGGGCAGCGGGGCCGCCGGGTCAAGCAGTGACGGATCTGGAAAACCATCGTCGCCGGACGGAACTTCAACAACCGGATGATTGAGGAGTCCGCACATCCTGCGATGCGTATAATGAGACAGCGAAGAGATGGCCACCGGCCGGTCCGGATGGAGCTGGCGGGCCACCCACAAAGCTTCCAGGTTCGCAATGGTGCCACTGCTGGTAAGATGTCCCAGTGATCCGGCGGGAAAACCGGTCCAGGCTGTGAGTCGTTCCATCACCTCCTTTTCCATCACTGAGGCCTCAGGACCGCCATCCAGGGCATGATTGTTGGGGTTTACGGTCATGCTCAGCGCATAGGCCAGCCATGCGGCCGGATGAGGTGGTTTGAGCATCTGCCCGGCATAACGGTGATGATGAAAGGGATAGTTCCGCGACAATCGTTCTACCAGCGTCTGAAAAACACTATCAAGTACCTTTTCATCCGGATTCATGGCCGTGGATTCCTGTGCGACTCCGGAGCGGTCATTCTGGTAGAATCTCTGCTTCAACTCCTCAAGCAGCGGACCAAGGCGCCGTATGTAGGATGCTGGTATCATAATGTGATCCTGATGCTGTGATTCTACTTGGTGATTATAGATGGTGATTCTAATCGGTGATTCTACATGAACGTATAGTTCAACCCCACGGAAAGGATCTGCTTGATCTGGAGTTTGCGGGTGATATCGTCATTGTACTGCATGGCGAACTCCAGGTTGGTGGTCAAATAGTCGTTTATGCGGCCCACAATTTCATTGGTTATGATGAAATCGGTATTCAGCAGGCTTTTTTGGAGGTTGCTGAATGTCTCAATGTACCCGGAATAGCGTACGTTCTTCCAGATCTCCCTTTCATAGCGCATGACAACGGTAAAACCGGCCTCGTTGCGAAACCATTTGCCCTCGTCCAGACCATATCTTGGTGAAAGTGATGTATCGCTGATGAAAGTCTGTCTCAATGACATGCCGGCGGTCAGCTCCAGATGGCTGTCGGGGTCAAACGACAAACCCGCCGTCTCGGTCAGGGTACCGGGAGCGAGGAATCGGGATTGCAGCACTTCGAAAGACCGGTCATATCCTTTGTCAAACTGGGTCTCAAAGTTGATATTAATCGTCACACTGAAGCGTTCATCGGTGAAGCGGCGGCGAAACTGGTTTCTCAAGCGGATCACATCATCGCTTTTCCGGAAACTACCGCGATCCAGACGGGTCTGTCCATAGCGCATATCGGTCCGGAGACCATATTGATACGATCCCTCGGTATAAATGGCGGTAAAAACCGCATTCCCGACCACCGATATTCGATCCACCCCCCCCTGGGCCCATTCGCGATAATAAGCCTGCGATCCGTTCACTCCGGTCCGCAGTGTCAGTTTCCACAATCCCTCCTCTGCAGGTGTGCGCAGAAGATCATCCGTCGGCATGGGCAGTTTTTGGGACAGGCCGGAGGAGACTGCCAGCAGAGTCATGCTAATGGTAAGTATCAAACACCTCAAACGCATTTATGGCGGAAGAAACTTTTGGGATATGTATAATTGCAGGAACCCGGTGCCGCTGACCAATAACAGGCAGATGGGACAAAGCCCTTGGGACCAACTGGATCCTGTTTCCAGGTATTTACTCTGTTGGAGCAAAAGTCTGACGGAAAAGTGTTATGCCGCGGGGAAACAGGTACAACAAAAATGAACGCCAATATAC
>SLHZ01000244.1 GCA_007135895.1 Balneolales bacterium
CACCGGTTTTGAGGAAGACTCGGTTCATCTTTCTTTCTATCCGACGGTGGAAGAGACCGCGATCGACCGGGATTTGGAATATCGCATGCAAATGGCCCGCCTCATTTCGTCGGTAGTTCTTCGTATCCGCAATAAAATCAACATAAATGTCCGCCAGCCCCTGAGGCGTCTGATCGTTCCTGCGAACAGCGATGCGGAGCGACTTGCTATTGATTCCGTAAAAGGTATTATATTAGATGAAGTAAACGTAAAAGAGATCGAATATGTGGACGATGACTCCGGGATCGTCCAGAAGAGTGCCAAGCCGAATTATCCGGTACTGGGCAGAAGGCTCGGAAAAAGGATGAAGGCCGTAGCAAAATCAGTCGAACAGTTAACAACGAAGGAAATCACGGAACTGGAAGCAAAGGGCCACTGGGTAGTTGATTCCGGAGATGGAGATCCGATAACCCTGAAACAGGATGAAGTAACGATTACACGGCACGGTCTGGAAGGCTGGTCTGTGGAATCGGAGGGCGGGCTCACCGTGGCACTGGATACCGAGCCGGACGAGGAGCTGATCCGGGAAGGTATTGCCCGGGAGATTATCAACCGGGTTCAGAACATGCGGAAAGAAGCCGATTATGAACTAACGGACCGGATTGATATTTTTCTGACAGGTGATGATGAGGTGAGACAGTCTGTTGAACACATGAAAGATTATGTGAAAAATGAGACGCTGGCAGAAACCGTTTCGTTTGAGATTGCCGGCAAGCATGATTTTATAAAAGAGTGGGAAATTGGCGACAAAAGTTGTACCATTGCCATTCAACGTAACACCAACTTATAAGCCTCCGCAGCTATGAGCAAGGAAACCAAAGACAAGGCTGAGCGTATTTCTCCCTACAGTGATGAGGAGCTGGAATATTTTCGCAATATAATTCTGAAAAAGAGAGAAGAAGCCGAAAAGGATCTCACCATGTTAATGGATGCTCTCAAAGAAAGCACAGAGAATTCTTCGGATGAGTCGGCTTACTCGTTTCATATGGCAGATGCCGGTACCGATGCTCAGGAGCGTGAAAAAACCTACATGCTGTATAACCGCACCCGGAAGTTTGTCAAATACCTGGATGATGCCCTGGTCCGCATTCAAAACAAGACCTATGGTGTCTGCAAGGTAACGGGACAAAAAATTTCAAAGGGGAGACTCGAGGCTGTTCCGCATACTCAGATCAGTATTGAGGCCAAACTGAAGCGACGATAGCTGCTTTGGATGTAAATAGAAAAAAATGGGTGGTTTTTGGCGGGGTCGCGCTGGTGGTTCTGGCGATTGATCAGGTAACCAAGTATCTGGTACGTACCAATACCGAGCTGCACAGTCTGACACTTATTCCCGGCTTACTGGCTTTCAGGTTCACAACCAATCCCGGTATGGCGCTCGGTATTCACTGGGCGGAAACGTGGATCATTAGCCTGATTGCCATTGTTGCGACCTTGCTGATCCTTTTTTATGTCTGGCGGACCATGCATGCGGCGGGCATGGCGTATATGGTGTGCATGGGGCTGGTGATCGGGGGTGCGCTGGGTAATATCACCGATCGCCTTTTTTTGGCCCGGATAGGCGGATACGGAAGTTTTCTGGATGGGCACGTTGTTGATTTTATCCATTTTAAATTGCGTATTGGCGATTTTGACGTGTTCCCCTACATCTTCAATGTTGCGGACAGTGCCATTACGATAGCGATTTTCACCCTGATTCTTTTCTACAAGACGATTGTTCCCCATCACGATGGTGGTGCCGGCGCTGCCGTGTCCGATACATCCGGCCCGGAAAGGGGTGATGAGCACGGTGAACCGGCATCTGCCGGGAGTTCTTCGATGGAAAGGGGAAAGGAGAGCGAACCGGGTGAATCCGGGGAATCATGACGACAACGTATTGTGACTCTCATGCCTGACTCTCATGCCGGAAAAGGGGACAGACAAGAAAAAAAGTTCTGAAACGGCATCATACGCTCCGGGTTCGATCCTTGCAGACCATTTCAGGAACCCGGTCAGGCGCGGATTGCCCGATACTGTGCGAAGCGGCCACGAAGTATTCAACCGCAAATGTGGTGACCGTCTGTTCTTCGCCCTTGAGCACGGGTGTGAGGGTTCTCTGTTTTTCCGTTTTGAGGGGAAGGGATGCTTTTACTGCCTGGTATCGGCATCGGTAGCCTGTGACTTTCTGTCCGGCCTGGACAAGAAACGGGCCTTGGAGCACATTGAAGCGGTACGTCGCTGGCTGGCAGGAGCCCGTCAGGATCCGGGAGACCTCGCCTCGGAGAGCCCGGGGGTCATGGCACTGGGGGAGGTTCGGTCGTTTCCAATGCGTATTGGTTGTGCCGATATGGCATGGAAGGGGCTGGCAGAGCTTATAATGCGCAGCTGATCATATAATGCGCAATTGATCATATAATGCGCAACTGATCTTATAACGCGCCTGATGATGTGCAAAACAGATTGAAGCCGGTCAGACTTAATGCAGGATGCTTTTGAGTAAATCCAGCCGGTCGTGGGGGTCGATATGGCGCAGATCATGCCCCATCCTGTCTCTTTTTGTCTGGAGGTACCGGCGGTTCTCCGGGAATGTTTCGGTTTCGAGCGGCACCCGTTCCACGATCTCGAGGCCGTAACCGGTCAGTCCGATTCGTTTTGCCGGGTTATTGGTCATCAGACGCATATTCCGGATACCCAGCGAGCGCAGCATCTGTGCGCCGACACCGTAGTCGCGCAGGTCCGACTTGAAGCCAAGAGCTTCATTAGCCTCGATGGTATCGAGTCCTTCCTCCTGCAGTTTGTAAGCGCGGAGCTTGTTGATCAGGCCGATTCCCCGGCCTTCCTGGTTCATGTAGAGCACCGCGCCGGTCCCCTCTTCTTCAACCATCCGGAGCGCATTATGCAGCTGTTCGCCACAATCACATCGCCTGGATCCGAAGACATCGCCTGTCATGCAGAGTGAGTGGACGCGAACGAGCACCGGTTGCTCCTCTTTCCATTGGCCTTTGACCAGCGCAAGGTGTACGGCGCCGGTCAGTTTTTCTTCAAATGCATGAAGGCGGAAATCTCCGTATATGGTGGGCAGGTCGACGGTGATGATTTCGCGGACCAGGCTTTCGTTTCTCATTCGATAGCTGATCAGGTCCTTGATGGTGATCAGCTTCATTTTGAATCTTCGGGCCACTTTTTTCAGGTCCTTGAGCCGGGCCATGGAACCGTCTTCATTCATGATTTCGCAGATGACGCCAGTCGGCTGGTATCCTGCCAAGCGGGCCAGGTCGATGGCGGCCTCGGTGTGGCCGGCCCGCCGCAATACCCCCCCTTCGCGTCCTATCAGGGGAAAAATGTGACCGGGTCTTCGAAAATGGTCAGCCTGCGATTTCTGGTCGGCGATGGCCTTGATGGTCCGGGCACGGTCCGATGCCGAAATCCCGGTCGTTGTTCCCTTGCGAAGGTCCACGGAGATCGTGAAGGCAGTTTCCAGGGAGTCGGAATTATTGACGACCATGGGTTCGAGTTTCAATTCAAAAGCGCGCTCTCTGGTCACGGGAACGCAGACGAGACCGCGACCGTGGGTTACCATGGTATTGATGTGAGCGGGTGTGACCGCTTCGGCGGCCATCAAGAAATCACCCTCATTTTCACGGTCTTCATCGTCAACAACAATAACCATGTTGCCTTTGCGAATTTCCTCAACGGCGCTGTCGATGGAATCGAAACGAAATGAAGAACGGGTCATGATAGGATCGAAAAAAGGTAATATCGCGAGAAGACTGCTAATTCTCCGGATTCACGTCGGAAATGGCACTTTTAAGCAGTTTGATCTTGACATCTTTATCAACTTCCAGGAGGATGGACTTGTCTTCGATGGTGTGCACAGTTCCCACAACTCCTCCGGAGGAGACAACCTTGTCACCTTTTCTCATTTCGGAGACTTTGTTCTGAATTTCTTTTTGCTTGTTATGTTGCGGTCGGATAATGAAGAAATAGAAGACAAAAAAGATCGCGGCAAGAAAAAACAGGCTGGTGAAAGCGCCGCCACCGGCATCGGGGTCGGCTAAAATGAACATCAGAAGGGTATTCATGAGAAACTCGATTAACGTTTGGTTGAAGTGGTTTACGGCGAATTACGGTCGATTGTAAGGGCGGTCAGGATGGTCGATCCGGTAATAAATCATGCCCGGTCAAGACCGTTCCGGACAAAGATATTCTGGATATCAGGATCAACGGGACCGCTGTTTGCTGAGCTGTAAATATACGGTTTTCAGAGGGTGTGACAAAAAGTGAAATCCGGGTAAGAGCGTCAGGTGCAGGGATCCTGCAAGTTAACCTTCAAAAACAAGTCATCCTTGCAAAAACCCGTTCTCCCTGCAAGAACAAGTTTACTTTGCAAAAACAAGTTCTCTTTGCAAAAAAATGAAAAAAAAAGTAACATCAGTATTGTACTTTGGATGCTCCTGATGCTGTGATTAACAGCTGCAGGTTGATTCCGATACTATTATTAGTAGTCTTTATTTACTGGTTTCATATCTTGCGCAAGTCACACAGGGACCTGTTCAACTGAGTCGGTGAACCGGAAAGGCGTTGTTTCCGGCTTTTTTTTACAAAAATGGCTTGTTGAATCCGTCAAATGTACGATATGCTTCAGTGGAGATCAGCAATTATTCCAGAAATCTATATATGTGAGGTTTAAAAAATGCAAAAAGATGTCCAGGAAAGAGTAAAAAAAGTTATTGCCAATGTGCTCGGCATATCGGTTGACCAGATAGCAGATGATGCCAATTTCATTTTTGATCTGGGCGCCGATTCCATGCAGAGCATGGAGCTCGTGGCGGCTTTTGAAGAAGAGTTTGAAATAGAAATGGATGAGGACAAGGCGCTTGAGGTACAGACGGTATCTCATGCGGTTGAGTTCATATCCGAATACTTGTAATAACCACTCCTGCCGGAAACACGGACCGTTAGTAGCCGGTCAAACGAATGGACTCTGTGGATTTCCGTTTCGACCCGGCTTGCATATCCCGATACTGAGAGGTAATAAGAAAGCGGATTGTCCGGACTTGCATCAAGCCATGCCTTACGGCATGCCAGGTGGGAAGGAAGTATCAAATATTTTTCATAACTGACCATTTTTAACTGCAAAAGATTATGACAAAAAACGTATATGCTGCCAGAGCTGAAAAGCTTCA
>SLHZ01000190.1 GCA_007135895.1 Balneolales bacterium
AGACCGGCCGGTTTCACTTCGCGACCCAGCCAGGCGGCAACCCCGCTGCCCAGTGATCTTCCGAACAGTACAATCCGGTCCGCGGGCAGGTTTCTCACTTCCGTCAGATAACTCCAGGCTGCCATGGCATCTTTGTAAGTACCCTGTTCCGAGGGCCGGCCTTCACTTTGTCCATAGCCCCTGTAATCGAATATCAGCACATTAAGACCCAGATCGTGAAAAAAACGGATGCTTTCCATCCGGTGTGAAATATTCCCCGCATTGCCGTGCAGGAATATCACCGATCCGCGCGCCTCTTCCACCGGTATATACCAGCCGTGCAGACGGATATTATCATCGGGATAGAGATAGACATCTTCGTAGCCGATGCCGTATTGTTCCGGTGTGAACTCAAGACTGCGTGTGGGGAAATAGACAAAAGATGCCTGAAAGAGGACCATCAGGACCAGAACAACAGCATAACCCGCCGCTATAAGAGCCAGCCCCCAGAAGAGCGTTGATCCCGTCACAGTTTTACCGTTTCGTTTGGTATTTGCCAGCATTATCAGTCTTTATAAAGATAGCGTTTCTTGCGCATCCGGCAAGGCATGATTTCACCGGGGATTAGTCCGCCTGATACTCCCGGAGGCAATGGTGGATGGCACCTCCGGAATGGAGCCGGCTGTGATACAACTGAAAGCTGTTGACATGAAAACCGGTCTGAAAGCCGGAAGGCTCTCCGTTAAAAAAGGAATCCAGTGCATTTTCAATCGGTTGGATCTCCGTGACCGGGTTTTTGCCTTTTCTACTCTGCCTGCGGTTGGTGCGAATGCGGCCCAATGTCACGTGCGGATGAAAACCGCGGCTGCCGGGCGGAATGCCGCACCGGCCCAGTTCTTCCTGGACTGCGTCGAACAGCTCACGCAAAATGGGCTGATAGCGGACCCCTATCCATAATACGGAAGGATGTTTGGGTGAGGGAAAAGCGCCGCTGCCAATCAGAACAAGATCAAAGGACCGGAAGCGTACATGGTCCAGTGCCATTTCAATGCGACGTGCGTGAGCCTTGTCGGTTTCACCGATAAAACGCAGCGTCAGATGGAGCTGGGAGGCGGGAGTCAGATGAATATGCGGGTGGTCCGGCTGAATGCCGGTCAGCTCTTTTCTAACCTTGTCCGGCAGTGATATGGCAGTAAACAGTCGCATGGTGTATCAGCGGCGAGTCGGTTGTCGTTGTTACGGGATGAAATCAGTTCCCATGGTACCAGCAATAAAACGGTTGTTGTTGATTCAACTACGGATCTGGAAGGTCTCGTAGTTCACATCAGGATCCACCGGAAAACGTTCTACATGATCCACGTTCGCAAAAGCAGGTCCTTTCCGGCAAGCCGCTTCCACCGCGCCCACATCAGGGGGCTTGCCCTGCAGCATGGCTTCAACCGTACCGTCAGGGCAATTGCGGACCCAGCCGGTGACTGAACGGCGTTGTGCTTCCCCATAGATATAATTGCGAAAACCGACTCCCTGGACACGGCCATGCACGCGAAGTAAGTGTGTGATGATGTGATTCATTATTGGAAAATATGGTACCTTGTCATTTTGCTGAAACAACCGGACTAAGTCGCAATATACCCTTTTCATGCTTGTTGATCTACTTTTTACGATAACGGGCATCATCATGCTCTATTTTGGCGCCGAGCTGCTGGTCAACGGCAGTCTGGCCCTTTCGAAAAGATGGCGGGTGCGGCCCATGCTCATTGGTATTCTGGTTGTGGGCCTGGGCACCAGCAGTCCCGAACTCATCGTGAGCATCGAAGCAGCGCTGATAGGCAGCGGGGAGGTCGCCGCCGGCAATATCATTGGGTCCAATATCAGCAATCTGGCATTGATTCTTGGCATCGCCGCCCTGATCAGTCCTATCGGGGTCCACAAAAGCCTGTTCCGGAAAGAACTTCCGGTTCTCGCAGTCATATCACTGCTATCGGCCTGGATGATGATGGACGGCTATATCAGCCGGCTCGAGGGCCTCGCCCTCATCGTTATGCTGGGAGTGTATCTTTTTCATGCCATTCGCACCAGCCGTTCCTCTGTATCTGTGCCCGGCGAAGCACCGACCGCATTTGAAAAACGGTCAAGCATCGCTGTCAGCCTGATTACACTGGGCGGACTCCTTGTGCTGCTCGCAGGGGCTCATCTGATGATCACGGGCTCTCTCGGACTGTCGCGACACTGGGGCTGGAACGAAGCCGTCATCGGTCTCACCGTGGTGGCGGTCGGCACCAGCCTGCCGGAACTGGCAACAGCCGTTGTGGCCGGTTTTCGAAAGCAGACCGACCTGCTGATGGGTGCGCTGATCGGTTCCAATGTCATGAATCTTTTGTTTGTACTGGCCGTCACGGCCCTGGTGCGGCCGATCGAGATGCCCAACATCATGCCGGCCGACCTGATCGTCATGGTGGTTCTTGTACTGCTTCTCCTTCCTTTTTCACGGACCGGTTGGGTGATATCACGGGCCGAAGGCGGGTTTCTTCTGCTGGTGTATGCCCTCTTCTTCGGCTTCCTGCTGGTGCGCTGAACCGGTTATACGGCTCTCACGGCAAGAAGGATCGCCGAACCCGGCTCCGCCGTAATTACAATGGAACCGCTGTTTTCCGGTCCAATCTGCTTCACAGCCCTCCGTTTGCGCTCCCCGGCCTCGTTTTCTTCATGCCTTTCATGCCTGGACTGTACCTCGCGGCCTCCTGCCATATTTTCATGGATATCGTCGGTTGATTTGCGGAATCCGGCCTCTCCCAGCACAAACAGCGTTTCGGTGACGGCCCCGCCTGCCATCGCAACGGCATCTGCGGATTGGGGCCCGGTGTTGAGCGCCACCAGCACGATATCGTCACCGTACTGCCTCCGGTAGACCCACATGCCGGTCTCTCCATCAGCCAGCAGGGTCCGGCAATCTCCTTTCACAAGGGCATTGCTACGGTTTCTCAGATGGATGAGAGTCCGGTAATAACGGTGCAGGTCTTCATCAAACGATACTTCCTGAGGCCGGCTGTGCAAACGACCATCGGGCCGCAGCGTCTCGGCTTCGAAATCGTAATCGGGCCATACCATGGGTTTCCGGCAACATGGATCATTGGCGCCCCACATTCCGGCCTCATCGCCGTAGTAGATCATCGGCGCACCCGGCCAGGTCATCTGAACCAGGATCATCCGTTTCTGTACGAGGCGTTCATCTGCGGTCGGCTTGCGGGTGTCATACTCTCCGTTCTCTGCCCGGGACCGCTGGTGATAGGCGGACCACGATTTCCTGCCCGGCAACGCACGGTTCACGATACGCGAGGCCACACGGTCGGTGTCATGCGAGCCAAGCAGGTTCTGCATGGCATGACCAACAGGCCCGGGGAAGGCATCCCACAGCGCTGTGAGCCGTTGGTCCAGCCCCTCAACTGTCTCCTTTGCCGTATTCCAGATAAAAAATTTATTGCAGGCAAATTTGAAACCGTAGTTCATCACGGCGTCAAATTCGTCGCCACGAAGATACGGACGGATCCTGGCAGGTGTATCGATGATTTCGGCCACCAGGTAAGCCTGCGGGTTTATGCTTCGGACATGCCTGCGCCACTCCTTCCAGAAAGGATGACGTATGCAATAGGCCACATCCAGACGCCATCCGTCCACTCCGTTCGAGGTATCGCCGTTATGGAAAGGATCCATCCACCGTCTTGTTATGTCGAAAAGGTACCGGCGGGGTCCATCGACAATGCCGCGTCGATCCTGCCGAAGTTCCGGCAGTTCCCGGTAACCCTCCCATGTCCGCACCGAGAACCCCGGACGCGCAGCCGCTGTCAGGCCGTCGCCCTGGTTTTCATCCCGGGTCTGTCCGGCCGGCCGGGGTGAACCCGAAAAGCCATCGGTCCGGTTCCACCTGGCCCGGTCGTCACGGCCCCACCCGCTCCGGTCGGACCGGCCTGCATCATCCTCATCAGCCCAGGACAAGACATCCATCCAGTCGCGAAACCGCGATTGGCGTTGATGGCGAAGGATATCCTGGTAGATCCAGCTGTTTAATCCCATATGATTGAATACCCCGTCAAGAATGATGTACATCCCCCTGCGATGCACCTCCCCGATGAGCTCAAGAAGCAGCTCATCCGCAGAGGTCCACACCCAGGTCGACGGATCATGAGGCTCTTCACGCCGGATGAGCTGCCGGTCACCGTCGGGGTCAGGTCCGAAAGCAGGATCCACATGATGCAGCGTTGCCGAATCATATTTGTGATGCGAAGGCGCTTCGAAAACGGGATTCAGGTAGAGGCCGCCAATACCCAGATCCTGCAGATAATCAAGCCGGTCGATAATCCCCGTGAGATCACCACCATAACGGCGGCGCTGGATATTGTGCCAGATATCACGGCCATTCTTCTTCTCATACGGCTCAAGGGCGTACCATTGCGATGACCACCGATGACGCTCAAAAGGGGAAGTATGGTCGTGCGGCCAGGCATTTTTCTGATCAGCCGCCTTTGGTGTATTATTCGGGTCGCCATTGCGGAATCGTTCCGGCATGATCTGATACCAGACCAGACCCTGGGCCCAGGCCGGGACCTCCACGGCTATGCTGCGTTTACTCATATGTACATACTCTGCTGATGGTTCGGGGTTCAATAAAGGTTGAGGTACTGACCAGATAAAAACAGCTTTCCCCGCGACGAAGTCAAGCAAAAAATTCAAGATAAACAAACGATGTTTTTGCTATCTTTCAGCTTTGGATATAACTTGTGCTGATCATGGATTAGCATGAGCTGTCCAGGCGTAATTGGCCCCGTGCAGGCATACTCTGCCCCGTGCAGGCGTACTTTGTTCCGTGCAGGCATACTTTGTTCCGTGCAGGCATACTTTGTTCCGTGCAGGCGTACTTTGTTCCGTGCAGGCGTACTTTGTTCCGCTCGGGCATAACTTGTCCCGACCAGGCATAACTTGTCCCGACCAGGCATAACTTGTCCCGACCAGGCATACCTTAGACCCGTTCAGATTTTCTTTGACCAACGGCACGGCCGGCAACCAAATAAACCGGTCAGCCAAATTTTTATAAACCATGGCAGAAATTATCTCCTATTACTGGCTTTTCTTCATCTATATCGTACTTTTTTTGTTCACTCTTTTCCAGGGTGGTCTTTGGCTCATCTATCCCACGCCGTTTTACAACTTCCTGAAAAAGTGCTGCGAAAGCGTTGAGAAACCGATGATTTTTGTCTGGACGAATTACGCCCTGTTCGGTCTGGGTGTCGTTAACATGACCGCCGGTTTTTTCCTGCGTTCCATGTTTGACGTGGCATTCAACATTCTTCTGATTACACTGAGCTATAAATACGCGAAGTACCTCAAAGAGTGGGAGTATCTGCGGGGTATCATACCCGATGCACAAAAGCATCTGGAGCGCTTCTTCCGCCTGGTTGGCCTCTTCATGCTTGTAATTACTTTTTTACTCTATCTGCTCATTAAGCAACTGATGGAGCTGCCCTGATAACCGATTTCCGCTGATCCATGCAGATCCGCAACACGGGCCATAACGGAATCCACCTGCCGGCAAGCCATATCGTCCTGGATGGAGCAGGTTCCGATCCGCAGGCACATATCTTCATCTCGCATGCCCATTCCGACCATGTCCCCGGAAAACGTTCTGTCCCGGTGTATGCCTCACCGGCCACAGCAGCACTGATGCGAGCACGCGGTCATCGCGGACCTGTCAGGGAACTAGCTTTCGGACAAACACTTGCATTGCCATCGGCCGATGTAACCATGTACCCTGCCGGACATATCCTCGGTTCGGCCATGTTCTTCATTGAAACCGACGAGGGCTCGCTGCTTTATACCGGTGATTGCCGCAGACCCCCTTCTCCCGCCTCGGAAGGATTCGCCCTTCCTGACCGGTCCGTCGACCAGCTGATTATTGAAGCGACTTTTGGCCTGCCCCTGTATAAATGGGAACCACACGAAGTTCTTTTTTCTCAAATCCGCACCTTTGCGGCAAAATCCCTGGACGCAGAAGCGGTTCCCATTCTTCTTTGCTACAGTCTTGGCAAGGCTCAGGAGGTGATGATGGCTCTTGCAGCGAGTGACCCCCCTGTCACGGTGCAAATACACCCGGCTGGTGTGCCGCTGACAAGAATTTATGAAGAGTTCGGCATGTCCATGGGTCACTGGGAACCCTTTGATCCGGAAAACCTGGCGGGCAAAGTGCTCCTCATACCCTCTTCTGCGCTGAATAATCCCGACATCCGGATGATCCCGAACCGCCGTCTGGCATATGTTTCCGGCTGGGCTTCCATCGACGCATACGGATCCCGGCTTATGGCCGATACACTTATACCGCTCTCGGATCACCTGGATTTTTTTTCGCTCATGGACCTTTGCAGGGAAATTGCACCGGGTCATATCTGGCTTACCCACAGCCCCAATCCTGATGTGGCCCTGCACTACCTCCAAAAAGAGGGTTTCAGCTGCGGTTCTCTTGAAAAGGAGCAGTACCGTGAAGTGTAATCAACCCGGAGCCGGTTCCAAACATGACCGGACATTCTCTGCGTTTAACCGGTCCGCCTCCGATCCCGGACACGCGACCGGCGAACATGAGCGCGCTGCATGCGGACATGACCGCACTATCACTGAACATGACCCGGCAGCCTCCAAACACGGGCATGCAGCCGATGAATACGGCCAAACAGCGCTTTTTGCTACATTGTGCGATACGCTGCATGCCATCGGACAAACAAGGTCCGCCCGGGAGAAAAGCCGTCTTTTTTCGTCTTACCTGCAAAGTCTGACCACCGAAGCGGACATCGATCTTGCCGTTCGCTTCACTGCCGAAGGCGCTTTCCCATCCCGGGAAAAGCGCCGCACGGTCGTTGGCCGGCAAACGGTCGCCCTCACAGCCGCCGATTTCTGCGGCATCGACTACGACCAGGTCTTCAAACCGTGCCGCAACGCTGCCGGAAGTGCATCGGAAGCCATTGAAAAACTGATGTCCAATCTGCCGGAAGCCGTCAACAGGCGGTCTCCTGCGGTTCTCACGCTGCACCGGGTGGCACTGGGTTTCTCCGAATTGGCCCATGCCCGAAACCGCGAAGATAAACAGGCGGTTCTGGCAGGCCTTTGGGAGTTGATGGAGCCCCGGGAAATCCGCTACATGATCCGCATCATGGATCGGCGCCCGCCTGGCATCGGATTTGACCTGTGCAGCATCCTTGAGGCCGTGAGCATGGCCTTCGGAGCGGACACCGGGCAGGTCAGGAGGACCCGCATGCTCACCGGCAGCGCGGGTATAACTGCCGTAATGGCCCGAAACCGGACGCTGGACACCGCCGTTTTCCACATGTTCCAGCCCGTGGCCTTCATGCTGGCATCGGCCAGCGAAAATGTCGGAGTTCCTGATCCCAAAGCCTTCGTGGCAGAGGAAAAAATCGACGGACTGCGAACGCAGGCTCATATTTCTGACGGTCGCGTTTCCCTGTTTTCGCGTGAAATGAATGATATCACACCCCTGTTCCCCGATGTCACAAATGCACTCGGAACAAAGGATGCCGAAATGGTTCTTGACGGAGAAATCTGCATTTTTGAAAACGGTTCGGTCAAGCCACTCCTCCGACTGCAAAAACGGATGGAAGTAAAAAAACCGGACGAACGGCTGCTGGCATCGCAACCGGCGCTGTTCATTGCCTTTGACCTGCTTTTCCTCAATGGTGTACCGGTTATCGATCAGCCTCTTCACCAGCGACGCCCGCTTCTGGAGCAGATCTGCCGACAGCAAGGCATCCCGCTTTTACGGCAGTACTTCCTGAAGGACACCGCTGACATCACCCGTATTTACAAAAGAGCAATCCGCCATGGAAGCAAGGGCCTGATACTCAAGCAGCGCGACAGCCGCTATGAATACGGACAACGCAGCCCATTATGGTTCAAATTCAAGGAATCCGGCGGATCACTCGACACCGTGATCATGTATGCTCACTCAGGCGGCGGACAAGGCGAGACCTGGACGGCCGGCAGCGGCCAAACGAGCACAAAGTCTGCCGGTGTCAGCAGGCACGACAGCACATACTTCATCTTCACGCTGGGCATCCGCGTTGATGATGACGAGCGTTACGATGAGGCCTTTATCCCGATTGGAAAGGCCACTGTGGCATTTGCCGATGAGGAAGCCGATAAAATAAGCCGGCGCATCCGCGAACTGCTTGTGGAACGTTTCGGACCTACTTTTTCACTGCGGCCCGGCATCGTCGTGGAGCTCGAATTTGACAACATAGAGGTCAACCGGCGGACCAAAGCCGGCTATGTCTTGCATCGGCCCCGTTTCCGGACCATTCACTGGGATCGTGATCCGCACACCACCCACACCCTTAAAGACGTAGAACGGCTGTACCAGCGACAGAACCGGGAACCGGCGCCTCGCAAACCGGGTGAAAATCCCGTACAGCTCTTTTCCGGACCTTCCTCCTAAATCAGAGACAGTGCCTCTTCGACAACCCGTTCAACCGTGAAACCCAGCTCACGGAACGCTTCATCCGCGGGAGCCGAAAGACCAAACCGTTCCAGTGATATGATCCTGCCTTCCGTTCCGGCGTACTTGTGCCATCCAAGTGCCACACCCGCTTCGATACAGACACGCCGGGTCATCTCCGGAGGAAGCACGGTGTTTCGGTAGGACTCCGGCTGGCTTTCAAACACCTCCCAGCTTGCCAGGTTCACGACCCGGGCATGGATATGCTTTTCCAGCATTTTTTCCCGGGCTGCCAGGGCCAGATGGACTTCTGAACCGGTAGCAATAAGTATCACCTGGTCTTTCTCGTCACCGGCCAGCACATATCCGCCCCGGAGCACTTCATCAGCGGGAACATACTGTTTCCGGTCAATCACCGGCAATCCCTGTCTGGTCAGTACAATGGCTGTGGGACCTTCCCGGTGCTCCATGGCCAGTTGCCAGGCACGGGATGTCTCATTGGCATCGGCCGGCCGTACCACACGGAGGCCGGGAATGGCCCGGAGCGCGGCCAGCTGCTCGACCGGCTGATGGGTCGGTCCGTCTTCGCCCAGACCAATACTGTCATGTGTGAATACGTAGGTCACCGGTATGCCCATGAGAGCCGCCAGCCGGATGGATGGGCGCATGTAATCGGAAAAGACCAGGAAAGTTCCTCCATAAGGCCGAAGACCGGAAAGAGCCATACCGTTCATGATGGCCCCCATGCCATGCTCGCGGATACCATAACGTATGTACCGGCCCGAATAATGGCCGGACGAAAAATCCTTCATGGTTTTCACATGGGTATTGTTGGAGGGTGTCAGATCGGCAGAACCGCCCAGTAGCCAGGGTATGGCATCAATCAAGCGCTCAAGCACCTTGCCGGAAGCCTGACGGGTAGCCATTTTACCGCTGTCCGTTGAAAATATCGGCAGGATCTTCTCCCATTCCGGCTCGAAACGGCCTTCCGCAAAATCCATGAATTCACGATACAAAGCAGGATGGCGCTCACCCCATGCCTCAAGATTCTGCTGCCATTTTTTCTCCCGGTCCGCCCCCTGCTCCGCCACGGCGGCAAAATGCCGGCGGACCTCATCGGCGATGTGGAACTCATCTTCGGGGTCAAAACCGTAGGTCTTGCGCGTCAGGCGAATTTCATCCGGCCCCAGCGGTGACCCGTGAACCCCGGCCGTATCCTGCTTGTTCGGGCTCCCGTAGCCAATATTGGTCCGTGTAATGATCAGACACGGTTTCTCCTCCGGGTCTTCCAGGCAGGCACTGATCGCCGAATCAATGGAGGCAAGATCGTTGCCATCGGCCCTGAGTACCTTCCATCCATAGGATGTAAACCGGCCCGCCACATCCTCGGAAAATGTTAAATCCGTACTCCCGTCAATCGTAATGCGATTGTCATCATAAAAATAGATCAGGTTATCCAGCTTCAGATGGCCGGCCAGTGACGCCGCTTCCGCCTGAACCCCCTCCATCAGATCTCCGTCACTCACGATCCCGTAAATACGGTAGTCGACCGGGTTGAAATCATCGGTTTGAAACCGGGACGCCAGGTGTTTTTGAGCGACAGCCATGCCCACCCCGTTGCCGAAACCCTGTCCAAGCGGTCCGGTTGTGGTCTCAACACCGGGGGTGTCCCCGTATTCGGGATGACCCGGTGTTTTGCTGTGCAACTGGCGGAAATCTTTGATGTCATCCAGACTCACATCGTAGCCTGACAGATGGAGCAGCGCATACAACAGCATGGATCCGTGACCTGCCGAAAGAACAAATCGGTCCCGGTTAATCCAGCCGGGATTCGCCGGATGGTGACGCATGAACCGGGTCCACAGCACATAAGCAAGCGGAGCCGTTCCCATGGGCATGCCCGGATGACCCGAACGGGCTTTCTCAATGGCATCGATTGCCAGAGTTCGAATCGTGTTGATACATCGTTGATCAAGATCGGTTGGAGCTTTCATGGATAATATTTTTTCAATGTTGGATAATGTGTGTAATCGAATCGGAGCTTACCACAGGTGAAATAATTCATGTCACACGGAATGTGACACCAAACCCACTGATCCACGATACGAATTTTATCATCTATCTTCACCCGAAGACATAAAAAAACCCGAAATCCCGGCTGTACTGTTCCGGAACCTCGGGTTTGGTAATGCTTGCGGTAGATATCTCCGCGTAGAACGTATTGACGATACTTGCGGAAATAAATATCCGCGTATATCAGTTCTGGTACGACATGCGGAACACGTCTCCGCGCATGTCGGGTCTGACAATGCCTGCGGAATTATGCTCCGAAGTTATCGGGTCGGGTCAGAAGTCCATGCCTCCGCCCATTCCTCCCATGCCGCCCATGCCGGGTCCTCCCGGGACGCCCTTGTCGTCATCCTTCGACGGCTTCTCCACTACCACTGCTTCAGTGGTGAGCATGAGTCCGGCTACGGATGCGGCGTTTTCAAGTGCGGTGCGGGCTACCTTGGTCGGATCAATGACACCGGCCTTGGCCAGATCTTCGTAGACCTCGGTCCGGGCATTGTAGCCAAAGTCACCCTCAGCTTCCTTGACCTTCTGGACGGCGATGGATCCTTCCACACCGGCATTGCCTGCAATAATGCGCAGCGGTGATTCAAGAGCTTTGCGGATGATGTCGAAGCCGACTTCCTGATCCGGGTTTTCACCCTTCAGGCCATCCAGAACGTGGGTAGTGCGCAGAAAAGCCACACCGCCGCCAGCCACGATACCTTCTTCCACGGCAGCACGGGTCGCATGCAATGCGTCTTCGACACGGGCTTTCTTCTCTTTCATCTCAACTTCGGAGGCGGCGCCGATATAGAGAACGGCTACCCCGCCGCTGAGCTTCGCCAGACGTTCCTGGAGCTTCTCGCGATCGTAATCGGAAGTGGTGTCTTCTATCTGTGCCTTGATCTGGTTGATGCGGGCCTTGATGTCGTCCTCCTTGCCACGGCCATCCACTATGGTGGTGTTGTCCTTGTCAATGGAGATGCGCGCGCTCTGACCCAGGAAATCAAGGGTGGCGTTCTCAAGCTTATAGCCACGTTCTTCGGAGATCACGGTTCCGCCGGTCAGAATGGCGATATCTTCCAGCATGGCCTTGCGGCGGTCGCCAAAGCCCGGTGCCTTTACGGCGGCAATCTTCAGGGTGCCGCGAAGCTTGTTGACAACCAGTGTGGCCAGTGCTTCGCCTTCCACATCTTCGGCAATGATCAGAAGGGGCTTGCCCGTCTGGATCACCTTCTCAAGGATGGGAAGAAGATCCTTCATGCTGGAGATCTTCTTGTCGAAGATCAGGATGAAGGGATCATCCAGCTCGGTGGTCATCTTGTCGGAATTGGTGATGAAATAGGGAGAGAGATATCCGCGATCAAACTGCATCCCTTCCACGGTATCCAGATAGGTGTCGGTTCCCTTGGCTTCCTCGACCGTGATGACACCATCTTTGCCCACTTTTTCCATCGCGTCGGCGATCAGGTTGCCGATGAAATCGTCGTTGTTGGCCGAAATGGTTCCGACCTGTGCTATCTCGTTGCGGTCACTGATATCGCGGCTGATCTTCTTGAGCTCGGCCACGATGGCTTCAACGGCTTTGTCAATACCGCGCTTGAGATCCATCGGGTTGGCACCGGCGGTCACGTTTTTCATACCGGTTTGAATGATCGACTGGGCCAGAACGGTGGCGGTAGTGGTACCATCACCGGCGATATCATTGGTTTTGGAAGCGACTTCTTTAACAATTTCTGCTCCCATGTTTTCAAATTTATCTTCTAACTCAACTTCTTTAGCAACCGTTACTCCGTCTTTGGTAACCGTGGGGGCGCCAAAGGACTTCTCAAGGACTACATTGCGGCCCCGGGGGCCCAGTGTGACTTTGACCGCATTGGCCAGTTTGTCGACGCCTCTTTTCAGGCCGTCGCGTGCTTCAATGTTATAGTGAATCAGTTTTGACATGGATTCTATCTGTTTTGGTTGTTATCGTTGATACTCTTTTTCTTGTTCAGAAGTTCTTTCCGATCCGGTGATACCATGGATCAGGAGATGACGCCAAGGATGTCCGCTTCGCGCATGATCATGAGTTCCTCACCGTCGATCTCGACCTCGGTGCCGCTGTATTTGCCATAAAGCACCTTGTCGCCTTCTTTGACAGTCATGTCAATCTTGGTTCCGTTTTCCACTTTACCGGGGCCAACGGCTACAACTGTTCCGCGCTGTGGCTTTTCCTTGGCGGAATCGGGGATGATGATTCCTGAACTGGTCTTCTCTTCGGCCGTGTCAGGACGGACCAGCACGCGGTCACTGAGTGGTTTTATGCTTGCCATATCGTTTTGTTTTTTAGGTTATTTGTTGACTGTTAACAGATGATTCGCACTCTTGGCACTCACTGGCACAGAGTGCTAAAATTTGCACGTGCCAATTATAAGAAATGAACTCTTTTCATGCAAGACCCATTTTTACATTTTAGCGCTCAAAACCCGGGAGTGCTATCGGTTCGGCTCCGTCGTCTGTTCATACCATCCGGCAAGCTCCACAAATTGTTGGGGAGTTAGCTCTTCGGCTCTTCTTGATGCATCAAACCCCGGAGGGAATCCATCCGTAAACAAGGCTTTCAGCGCATTGGAGATTTTTTTTCTGCGCTGGCCAAAAGCGGTCCGCACCACTTTTTTAAAGACGGGCAATGAAACAGGAAAGTCCTCAATGGAACGGGGAAAAGTCTCGTTTCCGGGCTCATAACGAATCACGGCGCTCTCTACTGAGGGAGGCGGCTTAAAAGCCCCTTTTGATACCCGGAACAATGTCTCGATCCGCCCCATGGCCTGCGCCTGCACACTCAGTATCCCATATTCACCGGTTCGGGGAAGAGCGGTCAGCCGGTCGGCCACCTCTTTTTGTACCATGAAAACAGCACTGTTGAAAAGCATGCCCTCATCCAGCACCCGGAACAGAATGGGGCTGGTGAGGAAATAGGGCAGATTGCCAACTATCACAAAACGTCTGCTTCGTTTCCCTCCCGTTCCGGGTAACCCGGCATCATCTGTTTTGTCCGCCAGCTCCGGTATTTCGGCGGCACTGGGGTGCAGCGCCCTCAAATCCGCTTCCATGATACTGCGGGCATGCACGGCAATACCAGGTAGTTGTTCCTTGAGCAGACAGACCGCCCGCCGGTCCACCTCAAATACATGAAGGTCCCGAAAACGGCGGCTGAGCGGCCCGGTCAGTGCACCGGTGCCGGGACCCACTTCCACCACCCGGTCATCCGGTTCCGCCCGGACCGAATCCACGATCTTCGTGATTACCCGGCGGTCATGTAAGAAATGCTGTCCAAGTGATTTTTTGGGTCTCATCTTTTCCTGTTGCTGCATCCGGATCACCTCCATCTGCAAGCTGAGTACTTCTATTTGTAAAAGGTACTCATAAACAGTAACTTTTCTATATTATACGGTTTCATGATCCGGTGCCATGTCAGACATTTCCGGCAGAGGCATGGGTCATACCGGCCAAAACGGCCTCTCCGCTTACAGTCCTGTGAAATCCCTGTCCCATGGAATTGATGAACCCCTACCAGGTGGCACAGCAGTTCGGGCTTAAAACCCTGGAAAAATCAGAAGAGCTGTCGGGGTCGAAGGTCAGCCTGAAGATCGGCCTGCCCAGGGAGAGTTCGGCTGACGAACGGCGCATTGCCGTCACACCGGCCGGTGTCTCGCTGCTCAAGGCCAACGGACACGATATCTATGTGGAGACGGCAGCGGGCCAGGACTCCGGGTTTCCCGATCAGGATTTCACCGATGGAGGGGCAACCATCGCCTGGTCGGCTCAGGAACTCTACAAACGGTCGGAAATCATTCTTAAAGTGGCCCCGCCCGCAGAAGAGGAATACGACTATCTGCAGCAGGGCCAGGCGGTCATCTCGGCACTGCATCTGGGCCATACCACCGAAAAGTTCCTGCGCCATGTTATTGCAAAAAATATCACAGGAATTGGATACGAGTTCATCAAATCACCCGACAACAGTTTTCCCATTGTCAGGATGATGCATGAGATCACCGGCTCCATGGCTGTCCAGATCGCCGCCCATTATCTGGAGAACAACCAGGATGGCCAGGGTATTCTGCTGGGTGGTATTTCCGGTGTGCCGCCGGCCAATGTCGTAATCCTCGGAGCCGGCATCATCGCCGAATATGCGGCCCGGACCGCCCTGGGCTACGGCGCACAGGTCTATGTGATGGACAACGACCTTGCCAGGCTCCGGCATCTTGAAAATGCGCTGGACCGGCGTATCATAACCACCATGGCTACGCCACAGTACATAAGCTCGGCCCTCCAGGTGGCCGATGTCGTCATAGGAGCAGCCATGGTGGAGGGACACCGGGCACCCTGCTGGGTCACCCGATCCATGGTCCAGGGCATGAAGACCGGCAGCGTCATCGTCGATGCCGTCATCGATCAGGGCGGCTGTATCGAAACAAGCAGGCAAACCTGTCACTCTGATCCGGTATTCACCGAATACGGGGTCGTTCACTATTGTGTACCCAACATCCCCTCAAACGCCGCCCGAACGGCCACCACCGCGTTGAACAACCTGCTGGTGCCGTTTCTTCTGGACATCGGGGACGCCGGGGGAATCCGCGAGGCCCTCTGGACCAACGTCAGCCTCCGCAACGGAACGTATGTCTACAAGAACCAGCTGACCAAGAAGGCTCTGGCCCAGCTCTTTGACATGCCCTACCGGGATATTGAAATGCTCATCGCCAGCCGCCTTTAAATGCCGTTGACCATGCCGTTGCTTTTGTCATTGACCCATGTATACCATTATAATCCAGACATTAATCCGGTAATAAAACGGATACCTACACAGCCCGGTTGTCAACCACGATTCTTTTAACTGATCTGCTTTTCGAACCCCTGCATACTGACCCGAAATATCACATAACCTGTTAACGATATCGTATTATGAAAAAAATCCTCTGTTTCTCCGCTTTTTCACTACTTTTTCTCCCGTTTCTTTCGTGTACCGCACCCGAAGCCGATATTCTTCCCGGCGAACTGACTTCCGATCACATCATGGAGCATGTGGCGGTCCTGGCTTCCGATGAATTCGGAGGCCGAACTCCCGGAACCGTATACGAGGAGATGACAATGGAATACGTCATCGACCGGTTCCAGGAATACGGAATACAGCCCGGCATGCCCGACGGTTCTTTCACACAGGAGGTCCCCCTCATGGGCCAGAAGACACTTCAGGCCCGGCTCAGCCTGCACACCGGAAACAACCAGGTGACACTTTCCTATCAGGATGACTTCATGGGATGGCCATCGCATGTCCGGGAACAAGTTGATGTCCGTAACGCCGAACTCGTCTATGTAGGGTACGGCATTGAAGCCCCCGAAGAAGACTGGGATGATTTCAAGGGAACCGATGTATCCGGAAAAATCCTGGTATTCAAAAACTTCAATCCGGTTACTTTTGAAGACCGCTTTGACGGCGGAAACCGGCTCTATTACGGCCGGTGGACCTACAAGTTTGAACAGGCCATTGCGAAAGGGGCTCTGGGTGCACTGATCATCCATACGGATGAAACAGCTGGTTACGGCTGGGACGTGGTGCGCAACAGCTGGAGCCTGGAACGTTTCTTTGTCTTTGACGACACACCGCATGATACAAAGCTCGAAGGATGGCTGACCCATGACCGGAGCCGGGAGCTTTTTGAACTTGCCGGACTTGATCTCGAGGAGATGCTCGCTGCAGCCGAAGACCCGGAGTTCCGGCCCGTTCCCCTGCCCGGTGTGCGCCTGAACAGCAGTGTCACTGCCGAATACCGATCTTTTACCGGCCAGAATGTCGTCGGCAAGCTGCCGGGTTCCGACCCCCTGATTTCCGATCAGGCCGTCGTCTTTTCCGCTCATCATGATCATCTCGGCATTGGGGAGCCGGTCGAGGGCGACTCGGTCTTCAATGGCGCATGGGACAATGCCAGCGGTGTGAGTGCCGTACTGAATCTGGCCCGTCTCTACGCAGAAGAACCCGAAGCCATCCGGCGTACTCTCTATTTCGTGACAGTCACAGCCGAAGAGTCCGGCCTCCTGGGCTCCCGCTATTTCGCGGAAAACCCGCCGGTCCCGGCCGGCATGATATCGGCCAATATCAACCTGGACGCCATTAATATCTTTGGCGCTACCCGCGATATTGTGGCTATCGGCTACGGTCGGTCGGATATTGACTCCATCCTGGAAGAAGAGGCAAAACGGCTCAACCGTATTGTAAAACCAGATCAAAACCCCGAACAGGGCTTCTACTACCGATCCGATCACTTCTCCTTCGCCCGCGTTGGCATACCGGCGCTCTATCCCAATATGGGAGTAGAGTTTATCGATAAACCCGACGGCTATCTCCAGGAGATCCGCTCCATCCAGTCGCGGATTTATCATACCGTCCATGATCGTGTGGACTACTGGTGGGATCTGGAGGGTGCCGTAAAAGATCTTACCCTGGTCTATCGTGTTGCCTTGCGCATCGCCAATGCCGATGAACTGATGCAGTGGACGCCCGGCGATGAGTTTGAACAGGCACGCCGGGAAGCCCTCCATGAGGCCAACCACCTTTGAGGTGTGTCAGGTCAACCGTCATGGACATTTCATGATTTAGCAGATGGGACCCCGGGAGCTGGATGAACTGAATTATCGCAGGATCAGCTGGATCAACATCCTGCTGATGCCTCCGCTTGTCCTTTTGTTCGGCTGGCCCTTTTACATGTTCGGAGTCTGGTTTGAAATCCCCGGTTTTCTGCAAAAGACCGGTTCTCTTGTAATCGCCCTCTCTTTTTCACTGACGATACTGCACGGACATGTCACCATGGCCCTGGGAGCATTGCATCGCCATCATTATCATGAATGGCTCAACAAAAGGAGATGGAGTTACGGGTTTCTGATCCGCCCATTTCTTTTTACCACCCGATTCCGCCTATTTTTTTTAATGTTTGGCTTTGCTTTACTGCTCTCAGGTATTATGTTATAGCAATCCAGATAAAACTTGTTCGACCTATAAACTAAAACAACCTGTTATTATGAATCAGAATCACTCCATCAGCAGAAAAAATTTCCTTAAAAAAGTTTCCATGCTCGGACTGGCCGGGGCCGGAGCCGGGGTCTTCCTGAAAGGATGCGGCAATGGCGAAGAGGTCCCCGTCGTAAAAGAAGAGCCGGTCGACCCTTGTGGCGATATCAGCGGCCTGAGCGAGAGCGATCTCATGCTGCGTGATGCATTGCAGTATGTGCCCGAAACACCCAACCCCGAGCAGCGCTGCGACAACTGCGAATACTGGGTAGGCGATCAGCATGGACCCCAGTGCGGCGGCTGCACCCTTTTCGCCGGACCGGTCAACCCGGCCGGTTGGTGTGCTTCCTGGGTTCCCCAATCCTGATCTTCCCGAAAAAACGATTCTGAACCTGCCCTGACACAATCATGATCTGATATTGTCAGGAACAACACCAGATCAAGAATAAGACCAGATCAGGAATAAGACCAGATCAGGAATAAGACCAGATCAGGAA
>SLHZ01000336.1 GCA_007135895.1 Balneolales bacterium
AAATTGAAAAAACATTGATTCAAAGTTGCAGGGACTATAATTTACAACATTTATATCCACATATAACGGTGTTCCTGTCTGTGACAATATCTCACAGGCTGAATCCATCTGAACGTCCACACCAAAACCGGCCGCCTATTGATCAGTAATTACCGTTCGTAACACCATGAAGCAACCGAAAAGACGGGTAAAACCGGGCATTATTCCTTGATTTTTGCAACGGTACGTATTGGTCGGGCAACCCTGCTACTGGGTCTGGCAACTGCCTTTGCCGGCGGCAATAGCCTCCTGCAGGACGTGTATCAGCAGCCTGATAACCAAACAGCATCTGCCTCTCACGCAGCAGCACAGGATTACTTTGTCGCTGAAAGCCTGGCTGTAACGCCTGAAGACATCCCCACTGACAGCCTGGCCGTTGCACCGGCAGAAGTCGCCGCGCCGGATACGCTCGCTGCTGACAGTCTGGCCGTTGCACCAGTAGAAGTCGCCGTGCCGGATACGCTCGCCACTGACAGCCTGGCCGTTGCACCGGCAGAAATCGCCGTGCCGGATACGCTCGCTGCTGACAGCCTGGCCGTTGCACCGGCAGAAGTCGCCGTGCCGGATACGCTCGCCACTGACAGCCTGGCCGTTGCACCGGTAGAAGTCGCCGTGCCGGATACAGTCTCTGCTGACAGCCTGGCTGTAACGTCTGAAGACCTCCCCGCTGACAGCCTGGCCGTTGCCGAAGAAGATACGGTCATGGCGGGTCTGGACCGGATTTTCCCTGTCTCGAAAATCACCCGCCAAGCCGATCCTTTCCCCAGAAAACGCTCCCCACTGGTGGAAATCGGGATCTCAGCCGACAGAACAGAGATTTCGCTGGATTCACTGGGCTACTACTCGGTATCGAGATCCGTAAACGATATTCCTGCAGGTCACCCTCGAAGACTCACTTTCGATGAATTCGCCGAATTGAGCTTTGAATTCAGAACCCGCGCCAACTGGACGCGCCTGGTCGAAGAAAAACGCAGACAAAGGGACGCAAGAAGAGGGCTGCTCGACTTTACACTCGACTTGCCGGTGGGTGAACGCTCTGCCTTTACCACCATTTTCGGCCGGCCCGAAGTTAACCTGCGGGTTACAGGTACGGCCAATATGAATGTCGGGGCATCCATAAGAGACACGGAAGACCCGTCTATACCGCCTGACCAGCAACGACGGATAGACCCGACGTTTGAGCAGAACCTCAGACTTAACATTCAGGGAAGTATCGGTGATAAGCTCACCATTCGGACAGACTGGGATACCGAACGTGCTTTTGACTTTGAAAACCGACTCAGCATTCGCTATGAAGGCTATGAAGATGAAATCCTTCAAAGTATCGAAATGGGGAACGTCTCCATGTCTACCGGCAACTCGCTGATACGCGGTGGGAGCGCTTTGTTCGGTATCAAATCGGAAGCCAAGTTCGGACCGTTGCGTCTCACTTCCGTTATCTCGCAGCAGGAAGGACAGGGGAATACCCAGACCATCAGCGGCGGTTCGCAGGAGAGTACCCTTGAAATTCGACCGGCAGCCTACGATAATGACCGCCATTTCTTCCTTGACTTCTATGCCCGCCAGGAGTTTGAGGATGCCATGTCGGATCCGCAGGTCCCGCGGAATATCTTCCCTGACTTCAACCGGATGGATGTTTATGTCCTGAATACTTCCTCCGATGAACAGCCCGGTCAGCGAAGAGCCGTGGCTCTGGTTGATCTGGGAGTGGTGAAGCAGGGCGACCGTTACTTTCTGCCCAACGAGGAGATGGACCGATTCGACAGCGATCTGCTGGACCGGTTCCGTGATCCGGAAGTCACGCCGTCCGCATCCGATTTCGACGTATCCGGTGATGAGTTTGCCGTTGGAAATTTCGTACCCCTGAGGCAGGGTATTGATTACACGTATAACGAAACCTATGGCTACCTCTCTCTGGAATCCCGCCTCGGACCCAATCAGGCACTGGCAGTGTCCTACTCATACAGTACTCCAGGCGGACAAGTCCGTGTGGGTGATCGAAACGTCGGTGACGACCGGCGAATGTTCCTGAAGCTACTGCGACCCAATAACATAACTACCAGTAGCAAGGCATGGGTCCTAACCATGCGCAATGTCTACAACCTCAATGCCAGCAATATCACTCCGGATGATCTTGAAATTGAAATTGTTTTTGACGGGGCCAACACGGCTCAGACGAACCTGCCGGGACTGAGCAACATACTGCTGCGTGATCTCGGGCTGGACCGGGTCAATTCTCAGGGTGAACCTCCATCGAATAACCAGATTGACTTCGGCACCGGTACCCTCGATAACGTCAGAGGCCGCATCATCTTTCCCTATCTGGAACCCTTCGGTCAGCGCATCATCGATATCTATGAAGCCAGTTCACTCCCGCAGGAGCAGATAACGGAAAGTATCGAACGGTATGCTTTTACTGATCTCTATACCAATACCCCTGAAAATGCCCGTCAACGACCCGGCAACAACCTCTTCGTCATAACCGGAATCAGCAAAGGCACAGCGCAGGATACCTATTATCTGGGCTTTTCAATCGTAGAGGGTTCCGTTCGGGTGACGGCGAACGGAGTGGAGCTTTCCGAGGGGGTCGATTACGATGTCGATTACTCCATGGGAAGCATCATGATCACCAATTCACGCTATCTGCAGGCCGGGCAGGAGATCGTGATCGACTATGAAAGCAATCAGATGCTTCAGATCCAGCAGACTACCTTTGCGGGGCTGCGTGCCGAATACCGGGTCAATGACAACATACGCTTCGGAAGCACCATGTTCACCTTGCGTGAAAGGCCGCTTCAGGATAAAATTCCTATTGGTGATGAACCCATCAATAATTCCATCATCGGTTTCGATGGCAATGCCCAGTTTGATACTCCCTGGATTACCCGTGCCATCAACTGGATCCCGTTGCTCCAGACCCGGGCCGACTCCGATATACGTATTTCAGGTGAATTTGCACAGTTGCGTCCCAATGTGGCCCAGACCCGTGCTGTCTCACGAGCCATCGATCGGGGCGAACTCTATCCCGATGAAGAACGAGGCCTCTCCTTCATCGATGACTTCGAAGGGTCTAAAACCAGCATCAACTTTCTGAGTCCGGCCCGATGGCACCTTGCTGCCGCTCCGCATGCCGTACCCGGATACGACCTCAGTATGGACTCCTACGACAACAGTCTCGATGCACGTTTGGCCCGGTCGGACCTGCGTGGAAAGTTCTCCTGGTATACCATACCCGTCAACATTGGACGCATTACCGATGCAGCCCGTACTCCCGAATCCCTGCCGGTCGGCGTCTCCGATGTATTTCCCAACCGGGAGGTACTCAGACAGGATGACCGCCTGCAAACCCTGGATATACACTACAACCCCCGCAAGCGCGGACCCTACAACTACAATCCTGATTTAAGGGACGTGCTTGAGAACAGACCGGAAGACACCTGGGGTGGCATGACGGCCATGCTGCCAAGCGGCCTGGACAACCTGAGGCAGAATAATATCGAGTTTCTCGAGTTCTGGGTCCAGCCACTGCTTCCGGATGGCCGCAGTCCCACGTCAGTTGACTTGCAAAACTATGATGGAAAAATCTATGTCGACCTGGGACTGGTGTCCGAAGATGTCATTCCCAATAATGAGCTTAACTCCGAAGATGGTCTCGCCCGGGCCCAGGACCGCAATGACATGAGGGTGGACCAGACCGGGAGATCCTACTTTATCCGGAATAATACCAATATGACCGGCCAGTTTACCATGGAGACACAGCAACGGGAAGACGTGGGACTGGATGGGGCACACAGTACGGATGGCGAATTCTCGGAACAGGTCCTTTTCGCCGACTGGCTGGAACGTATGGACGCTCAATATGCCGATCAACCCGATAAGCTGCAGGCCATCCGCAACGACCCTTCCAATGACCAGTACGTCTACTTCAATGATCCGCGTGTAAGCAACCTGCCCCTGCATGAGCGATTCCATCGCATGTTCGGTTTTCTCGAGGGTAACTCGCTCTCCAGGGGAGAATCGAGAGCCGTCACCAACCGACCCGATACAGAGGGCTTGATCAATCCGGCCAACGTCAACCTCGAAGACTCCTATTTCCAGTTCGAAATACCCATGAATCCGGCAGACACCACCTCCCTGCAGATCGGCCGCAATTTTATCGTCGACAAAGTGGAGGGAGCCAATCCTACCGAGCGCTGGTATCTCGTAAGGCTTCCCCTCAGGGAAATCGCACGCGAAGTGGGTACGATTGAAAACCTTGAGCGGGTATCGCATATCCGATTCTGGATGAGCGGCTATAAAGAACCTTTTACCATGCGTTTTGCCACTTTTGAACTGGTCGGCAATCAGTGGCGGAATTTTGAGGAGCTGGCTCTGGAAGGCCATCCCAACACCGTTTTCGATATATCTACCATCAACATCGAAGAAAACTCCAATCGTCAGCCCATACCGTACCGTATCCCGAACGGTGCCATACGCTCGATACAGCGAGGCCAGCAGGAAAATATCATGGCCAACGAACAATCCCTCTCACTGAGAGTGGAAGACCTGCGGTCGGGCGAATACCGCATGATACAACGGCTTTATCCGACCGGACTCAATCTGCTCAACTACTCCAACCTGCGTATGTTTGTGCATGGCGAAGGGTATGAAAGACGCTCCGATGTGGAAGTGGTCATCCGTCTGGGTAACGATCTCACCAACAATTACTACGAATACCGACAGCCCGTATCGCCCACGGATCCGGATTTCCCCTTTACACCGCTGACCCTTGATCCGGACGCCTCAACCCTTCGCGCTGAAACCGATCGTATCTGGATGCCCGACTCCAATAGTGTCAACCTGGTACTATCCTCGCTGAATGCTCTCAAACAGGCCAGGGATCTTGATGGTGTGGACGAAAACGAAATATATGAGCGATCCGACCTGGTTCTGGATGCGCCACCCGGCACGGTTATCGCCATCAGGGGCAATCCATCCCTGGAACGGGTGCGGGAAATCGGACTGGGCATTCGAAATCCCCATGACCCCGGGGGAATCAACTCCTCCGCACGTAGTGCCAAGTCATCACCGGTCAGAAACACTTCTGCCGGAAAACCATCCCTGGATGCTGAGGTATGGGTGAACGAACTCCGTGTTTCCGGCTTTGACGACCAGAAA
>SLHZ01000200.1 GCA_007135895.1 Balneolales bacterium
ATCCATTGATATTGCGGATGTATATGTTTTGCAGTCCTTCAAAAATCAGAATGCCTCTTCGTCGTCTTTTCTGAATTTTTTCTATCAGTTCCTCCATATTATCGGTTTCAGCAAACCCGAGTTTGCGTGATATCATTCGCATCAGGAGCCCGGAAGAGTAAATGGTATCATCAATTTGCAGAGTGACCACCGGCTGTGCATGATCGAGCTGTTCGAGAAAGAAGTGAAGAAGTGTTGATTTCCCACTGCCTTTCTGGCCTACCACCACGGCAGACCAGGAGGTGTTTTTTTGCCACTGTTCATGGGCTTCGAGCAGTTTTCTGACGTTGTTCTGGTCATCCACATAGAAACGCTTCTCTATCATGAATGACCGTTTATACAGCCGCTGATAGATATAGGGCAATTTCTTTGTGATGGCGGCCGAGCGTGTCAGAAAACCGGTCAGATCCTTCTGATAGCGCGCCGTGGTCTGATCATCCTGCCTGAATCCAAGAAAACGGCTCACAGGCCGCTGCATATCGTGATACTTTCTTTTGGAATAGCGCCAGGCAAGTTCAGCCCGGTCTTCCCATACGGCATACCAGCGCATGGCTTTTTCTTTCCAGCTCAACGCCGTTGTCTTGACCTGCAGAGCCTTGTCCCTGAGCTCAAAGGAGTCGTATGACCTGCTCTGCATAAGAACCGCAAGCTGTTGATACGCTTGCGGAAGCTGTGTGTCAATCAGTGTACCATAACTATCCTGCTTTTTACGGACATTCCCGATAGATCGCTCCAGTGCGGCAATGGCCCGATTCAGCCCGGACACGGCTACCGCCAACGGGGCCTCATCGCCCTCCTTGTGCTCCGAAGTGAGGGCAGCCTGCAGATTCACATCAATGATCCCGGCGGTCTCCTCCAATACAACCAGCTGCTCTTCCAGAAACGCGCGGAATTTCTGCTTTTCGGGGTCAAGAACATGGAAGGCCTTGTCTTTAAGGTAACGGGTGGCAATGGAGCGCCAATAGAAATCATCCATAACGACGACCGGCACCGGAACAGAGAAGACTCTTTTTTCCGCCAGCTCCAGCTTCTCGGTGAAGTCGTTCAGTTGCAGCTCAAGATCCCCCAGGGTCTGGTGAATACCATCCATGAAGTGTTCCTGAAGATCACTGTCGCGCATCACATACAGAGAGTTCTCATAAAAATCGGAGTGCAATTTTTCTCTGGCTTTTTCAATGTCTTCCAGTGTCCTTTTTCTTGTTGTCTGCTCCTTCAGACTCTCAATCATCTCCCTAAGGACCGATATTCCCTCTTCGGTCGGCAGATAATAAAGGTCACGGAAATAGATATGTGTCGCCTTGCGCAGTTTATTTATGGCCTCTTCCGACACCGATCCGAATTGCGCCAGTTCCATCTGAACCTGCAGATCCGTTATCTGGGACCCGATATAGGTCAGCCAGCGCTCCCTGACACGCTGCGTCTCCCTCTCGGCTTTTTGAAATACGCGGCTCTTTGGATCGGTCACCGGTTTTCTGAACAATGATTCCACTGTGCCAATCCTGCGCAGCCAGTAACTGATGGCCTTCCTGCTCTCCCCGATCACCTCCGAAACCGGTATGCTTCCGTCATGATAATCGGTCAGCGCCCGGATCGCATTATTGAGATGTTCTTCGATTTGTTCGATCACGGGGATGCGGAAGGATGCTCCGGCCTCCAAATCCGAACGGCTCTCTTTTGGGGTTGATTCGTGGTCCGGGGCCTCTTCCGGAGATGTCATGGCGGCATCCGGGGATTCACCCGGCTCCTTGCTGCCTTCTTCAGGGAACCCCGTGCCTTTCATTTCACCGGACTCCACTGAACTCTCTTCGCCGGTTTTTATACTGCCTTTTTCACCGAATAGTGGTTCTTCCTTTGTCTCATCAAGCAGAAACCCAAGCGAGCGGGCTATATGGGCGTATTCACCCGCCACGAGGTCCGCCAGTGCATTTTTGTGACAGAACAGCCCGTACAAAACCAGCTTTCGAAGCGGGACCGAATTTTTCCAGTAATAGGTCTCCGGTGATCTTTTGAACAACTTTACATCCAGATCGAATAAAACCTTTTTTGCCTTCTTAATACTTTTTGTGACAGCATAGTCTTCGCTTTGTGCCTCAAAACGCTCTTCGGCCTGAATGGCCCACACCGTTTCCGGCAAGGTATCACACAATGAAAAAACCGACTCTTTCCAGATCTCGCCGAATTTCTGAAGACGGGTCAACTCTTTGCGACAGCCCGGCACGAATTGCGAAAGCCGCTCAAGGACTTTAGCATAACGCTCCGGATCATCTTTCTTTATCCTGTATATGTCCTTTCTGAGGCCACGCAGCTCATCAAGCAAATCCAGCGCGAAATCTTTTCTGATCCGGAGAAGCTCCGGGGTCAGCGACTCTTCGAAAAACAGCTCTACCAGTCGATCCAGATCCTGGTATTTGTAATCCTTTTTTGACATGAACAATCCCCGATTGAAGTATCACATTTCATTCAATAGTACAAAATTATCGTGAACCCTCACACCAGGTTTGTTGTAATTTTCACGGATTAATCATAATTACATGATTGCTTGCACACCAAATGATCCTACACCAAATGATATGAACCGCTTCAACCCAAAAACCCAATCATCACACGGGATTTCTCGTCACCGACTCATTCACCAGGTCGCCACTTCTGCACGAAGTCTATGCCAAAGAAGGCTCTTCTGTGGCTTGATGATGCTTTTCCTGCTGTACACAGCGCCACTTCATCTGTCGGCACAATCTTTCTCTCGTGTCTCACCCGAAGACGCCGGTTTTTGCCCTGAACGCCTGGAACGATTGACCCACACGCTGCACTCCTACCTTGACCAGCAGCGACTGAGTGGCGGGGTGACACTGGTGCTCCATGATGGTAGAGCACTCTATTTCGAGGCCTTCGGCAAACGGGATACGGCCACCGAGACCCCCATGTCCGAAGACGCCCTTTTTCGAATCGCCTCGCAAACCAAAGCCATCGTCAGCGTGGGGGTGATGATTCTCCAGGAAAAAGGCAAACTCCTCATTTCCGACCCCATTGGCAACTACCTGCCCGAATACATGAATACCACCGTGGCGGAACGTACCGGTTCGGCGGCGGATCCATCGGAATACAAGGTTTACCCCGCCCGCAGGCCCATAACGATCCGGGACTTGCTGACTCATACGGCCGGCATCGGTTACGGCTACGGACCGGCGGCGGATCTCTGGAAAGAAGCGGGTATCCAGGGATGGTACTTTTCAGACAGGGATGAACCCATCAGGGAAACCGTGCGGCGCATGGCCTCCCTCCCCTTTGATGCCCATCCCGATGAAAAATTTATCTATGGATATGCCACTGATATTCTGGGGGCACTGATTGAAGAAGCAAGCGGGAAACCGCTGGATGTTTTCCTGAAAGAGGAACTCTTTCATCCCCTGGGCATGCATAACACCTGGTTTTATGTTCCCCGGGAAGAGGCGCACCGGCTGGCAACCGTCTATTCTGCTACGGAAGACCGGACCATCACCCGTGCTCCGGACACCAGCGGACCGGTCGGACAGGGACACTTTGTCGATGGCCCGCGTATGAGCTTTTCCGGTGGCGCCGGCCTGGTTTCGACAGCAGCGGATTATGCCCGTTTCCTACAGATGATGCTCAACGAAGGAGTGCTGGACGGAGTGCGTATCCTCTCCCCAAAAACGGTTGCTTTAATAACCAGCAACCATCTGGATGGCATTACCTTTCAACCCGGACTCGGTATGGGACTCGGCTTCGATGTGGTTCTGGATATCGGTATCCGCGGTGTTCCGGGCTCCGTTGGTGATTTTGGATGGGGCGGCGCCTATCATACCACCTACTGGGTGAGCCCGAAGGATCAGCTGGTGGTGGTATTCTTCACCCAGCTCATACCGGCACGAGGATCCGATATCCATGGCAAGCTGCGCACCCTGCTATATCAGGCACAAATCGGCAAAACGTCAAATTGAGACTTTTTTCCAATATCAAACCGTATTATCATAAAGGAAAGCACCGGTCATAACCCGACCGTGCCACAAGCAGGCTCAGTGGCCTGAATCAACCATTCACTACACGATATTATTATGGAAAACAGGGGAGTAGCATCATTTGTCCAGGCCGGCCAAAGGGCCGGAGAATGGCACCGGAAGTATCTTGAAGAAATCAGAAAGTGCCGGTTTGACACCATTGCGGTTCATGGGGTCTATTCCATGCAGGAAGCTCTTGACTTCAACCAGGGATCCATCATCGAACCCGTCTACATGTCCACCTCACAGGCCTACCGGAATTCCGATGAGATGGAGGCTGGACTAGCCTATCAGATACCCACCTGGTGCTACACGAGAATTGCCAACCCTTCGGTCTACTACTATGAGGGAGTGCTCGCCCTGCTCGAGGGCTACGGAAGCGGACTGGAAACCTCCTGCATGGCCACCGCATCGGGAATGGCGGCTATCCAGAGTACTGTGGATCCGTTTCTGGTGGATGATCCCCGGAAGCCAGGCGGACCTAAAAACTTCGTGGCAACCTGCCAGGTCTACGGAGGAACCTTCCAGCAGTTTGCCATCCGGAAAGAAAAAGAACGCGGCATTGAGTGGCGAAAAATTCAAAATCCGCTCGATCTGGACGAGTGGGAGCGAAATATCGACGAAAATACACGGTTTCTTTACGGAGAAATACCCAGCAACCCCCTTCTCTCCTTTTTTGATATTGAAAAAGTAGCTGAACTTTCCCACCGCTGCAATCTGCCGCTGATCATCGATTCAACGGTAGCAACCCCGGCCCTTTTCCGTCCGCTGCAGCACGGAGCCGACATCGTAGTCCAAAGTGTAAGCAAATCACTTGCCGCCAGTGGCTTCACCATTTGTGGCGCGGTGATTTCGAAAAAGAATATCACCACCGGGATTGACAACGACGAAATGAAAGCCGATTTCGCGAGTTATATCAAGCTGCTGCCCAACCGGGACAACGGACCCAATATCTCCCCCATGAATGCCATCATGGCACTCAATGATATCCGTACGATCCGCACCCGGATGGACACGGTAAGCTGCTCCACTCAAAAAGTGGCGGAGTTCCTGCAAGAACATAAATTTGTCGAATCGGTCGATTATCTTGGACTCCCCTCCCATGAGCTGCATGAACTTGCTTCACGCTACCTGTTCCTGGCCGACTCCGAACACGATCCACGCTACGGGGAAAAAGTCAACCGATACGGCCATCTGATGTCTTTCCGGGTTAAAGGGGGCGCGCAAGCGACCCGCCAGGTGTTTGATGCTTTTCAACGTATTTTCCGGGCCACCGACCTTGGCCGCATTAAATCCGTAGCTACCATTCCGGCCATCAGCACCCACTCGCAGCAGGGCGAAGAAGGCCGGAAAATCGCCAATATCCCGGACAACCTCATCCGCCTCTGCGTGGGTGGGGAGCATCCCGATGATATCATACGGGATCTTGACCAGGCGCTGGGAACCCTGGACGGGAGAAAGGTCCCGGCTTCGGCACCCGACTACTCCTCCGGCGGCGCGTCATCGGCAAGGCTGGCACCCTGAACCATGATCTAACCAATATTTCCCTCATGAATATTATTTGTTTTGATATGGAAGGGGTCTTTACCCCGGAAATCTGGGTCAATGTCGCAAAGAAAACCGGTGTCAGCGAACTCACACGTACCACCCGCGATGAACCCGACTACGACAAGCTGATGCAGTTTCGCATTGCCCTCCTGAAAAAGCATGGCATACGTCTCTCCGATATACAGGAAGTAATCGGTTCACTGGAATTGTTGCCCGGTGCCAGAGAGTTTTTCGACTGGGTTCGCTCCCAAACCCAGGCCATCATTGTTACCGACAGTTTTGTCGAATTTGCCATGCCCTTCATCCGGAAGCTCGGCAACCCCCTGGTTCTGTGCCATAATCTGGTGGTCAGTTCCGACGGGATGATAACGGGATACCATCTGCGGCAGGAAGACCCCAAGCGCCAGGTGGTAAAAGCTTTTCAGCTTCTAAAATACACCGTTATCGCCATCGGTGACTCCTACAACGACATGGGAATGATTCAGCAGGCCGACCACAGCATCTTTTACCGGCCACCTGATAATGTAATCCGGGATTATCCCGACTATCCGGTAACCCGTACCTACGACGAACTAAAAAAGCGGCTTTCAAACATGATTGGAAGCGAGTAGTTCATAGCCACCAGCCCGGCTTTTCATCTCAGGTTGGAGTCAAGATCTTCAATAAGATCGGATATTTTCTTGGCGGACTTTTCCGTCTCGTCCGCCAACGATTTTACCTGCTCGGCAACAACCGAAAAACTGCGGCCATACTCACCGGCTCTGGCGGCTTCAATCGTCGCGTTGAAACTGAGATTGCGCAAGGTCCGCAGTATCGTAAAAATGTTTTTGGTCTCTTTTATGACCGCTTTGGTGGAGGATTCAATTTTTGTCATGCGTTCCTTTTGTAATGCTTCCCCCTTCTTCCTTTCACTGATATCTACCACAACACCCTCCAGGTAGACCACTTCACCCCGGTCATCATAGACAGCCCCACCGCTTTCATTGACCCAAACATAATCACCGGAGGAGGTTTTCAGCCGATAATCAACATTCCAGTTTTTCCGGTTCTTTACAGCGGTGTCAATGGCGGCATCAACCGAGTCGGCATCGTCACCGTGCATGAGTGTCACATAGGAAACTCTTTTGTTATCAATAATATCCGTTGCCTTGTAACCGGTTATGCTTTCCACCCGACCGGTCATGATGAGCATGGTATAGGCACTGTCGTTACGGCACCGGTATAAAAAACCTTCCATTCTACTTGAAATACTTTCATAAGCTTCAACACCGCGGTTTGGCGAACCGTTATCCGGTCCGGGATGCCCCTGGTTTTTCCCGGTTTTGTTTTCGTTGCGATTTCCTTGCTTATGCATCGGCCTAAATATTAGTATTTGTCCAAAATATTAGTATCTGTCTTCAAGAATGTCACACAATTTCATTAAATTGAGAAGTGTCAGACGCTCCTGTTCAGAATAATAGGAATTTTTTTCATACAAGATGTTTTGCAGATTTGCAATGTGATGAAAAACAATCGCAAATACGCTGCAGCCGGATTTATGCCCTTTCTCTGTTCCCGATATCTTCTCCTTGTACTTATTGTGTCCTCTTCCGTCTTCCCGGCACAAGTCACGCAAGCCGGAAAAGTACCGGAAAAACCCGAGCTGCTCTTCGAAAGGGTCCCGTATCGTATGGCTAGCAGCCATGTCTTTTCCCTGTACCAGGACTCCTATGGATTTATCTGGACCGGTTCTCTCAACGGACTGAGCCGGTTCGACAGTGACCGGTTTGTTGTTTATGCAAGCACCGAAGACACCCTTTCTCTTGCCCACAACACCGTCCGGGTCATTTATGAGGACCGGAACCGGAACCTGTGGATCGGCGGAAGGGAATCCGTGAGCAGATACCGGCGTGAAACCAATGACTTTCAACGCTACAACCTGGCCCATCTGACCGAATCAAGGCTGCTTGTCACGATCCGGACCATCACCGAAGACAGCAGAGGCAAACTCTGGATCTCCGGCGGAACAAATGGCCTTTATTATTATGATCCCGAAAAAGATGCTTTCAAGACCTATGAGCCTCTGCTCTCCCACAGTATCAATACCATCTACCTGTGCGATGAGGATCTGATCTGGGCAACCACCCGGGACCACGGACTCCAGCGCATTAATCCTGAAACCGGCGATATTGACTCCTGGAGGCACGATCCCGCCGACCCGCACTCCCTCTCCTCCGACTACCTCAATTACATTGTCCGCGATCACGATGGCAACCTCTGGGTGAGCGCACGCCAGCACGGATTAAACCGGATCGTGAAGCACGAGGATGGCCGCCTTTCCTTCGTCCGATACAAGAACACCCCCGATACTCCTACCGTGCTTGAAAATAACAGCATATACTTTATGTACGTGGATTCGAAAGGGCGGCTTTGGGTCGGTAACGACAACGGCGGACTTCATCTTTACGACAGGGAATACGATATTTTTCATCACTATACATCCAACCGCGAAGATCCGTATAGTCTCTCTAACGAATCCATTGCCAGCATCATGGAGGACCGGGACGGTCGGCTGTGGGTCGGCACAGCCATGGGCGGCCTGAATGTCGCCGACCCCTACAGCATGAAGTTCCGGCATATTCACACCCGGTCAAGCTACTTGCATCCGCTGAGCAGCAATGTCGTTCGCGGTTTCGAGGAAGATCAAGACCATAATATCTGGATTGCCACCGACGGCGGCGGACTCAATGTCATGGACCGTAGAACCGGACATATCCGGGCTTTCAGGCATGATCCGGAAATCAGCACATCAATCCAGTCTGATGCCGTCCTTTGCGTCCGACAGGATTCCGATGGCCGCATCTGGGCAGGATCCTACAACGGCGGACTCGATATTCTTCTGGACAGTGAAATCGGCGTCTTTGCCTCCTTTGAGGACGAATACGGGATACCTGAAAAGATTTTTTCCAGTCCTTTCGATATCCACTTCGACCGGGATCAGCCTTTCATTTGGGTGGCCGAATTCCGGAGAGGGTTGTACCGTTACCACACAGAAACCGGAGAGATGCACTTGTTCCGGTCTGAAGCTGATAATGAGCACAGCCTCACTACTCCGAATATCATGCAAATTTTTGAGGACAGCCGCAATAATTTATGGCTCGCTACCCTGAACGGACTCAACAGACTGTCTTCTACCGATAAAAAGAAGGGGCATTTCACAACATATTTTCCCGATCCGGAAAACCCCAACAGTATTCCAAGTGCCACCATCCGGCAAATTGCCGAAGACCGCCTTGGACGGATCTGGGTCGCCACGACCAACGGGCTGGCGCTTTATCGCGAAGAATCGGATGATTTTAAAATATTCGGCCATAGAGACGGACTGCCGGACAATGTCATGCAATCTCTTGTCGTCGACCATAACAATCACCTCTGGATAGGCTCCATGGGAGGCCTCACTTATTTTATCCCTGAGATGAGCTATTTTCGCAATTATGGTGTGGCTGATGGACTTCAGGGTTACGAGTTTTCCCGATATGCCGGCCATAAGCTGGAATCCGGCGAGCTCCTCTTCGGTGGGATGAACGGCTTCAACCTGTTCCATCCCGAACACATTGTTGAGAACCCCCATATCCCCCCGGTATATCTCACGCATTTCAGTATTTTCAACGAACCGGCCAGCATTGGTCTGCCCGATTCACCAATGGACAAGCATGTCATGCTTGCCGATAAGATCACGTTGTCCCATTGGCAAAATGTGATCCGCTTTGAATTCGTGGCCCTGAATTATACCCGTCCGGAACAAAATCAGTACCGGTACATGATGGAGGGATTTGAATCGGAATGGAATGAAGCAGGCAACCGAGGAGAAGCGGTCTATACCAACCTGAGCCCGGGCACCTATCGCTTTCGGGTCTTGGCGTCCAATAATGACGGGGTCTGGAATACAGAGGGAGCGGCCATAACCGTCGTCGTTATCCCGCCTTTCTGGCAGACCACCTGGTTTTACGCACTGGTCAGTGTCACCGGCCTTTTACTGGTGCTCTATCTGTTCCGCCGGAAAATCAAAGATGTCCAGGAAAGGAACCGCAAACTCGAGGAGATGGTGTCACAGCGGACCCGTGATCTTGCAGCCAGCAACGATCTTCTGAACGAAGAGATCGCCGAAAAGAACAAAATATATTCGGTTTTGGCCCATGATCTCAGGAATCCCTTCATGTCCATCATCGGCTTCTCGGATTTGATGATTGAAAAATTCAGGCAGACCAATGACAGCGAAAACCGGGATATGTCTGAGTCCATCCGTCAAGCTGCCAAAACCAGCTATCAGCTACTGGAAAATCTGCTGGAATGGGCGGGCACCCGAAGCAAGCACCAGAAAGCCGAACGAAAAACAATGGTGCTGAAGACCATTGTTGACGAAACCATCAGCGACAACCTTATTGCTGCGAAGAGAAAAAATGTATCGCTTATCAATCATACCGAACCGGATATTACTGCTCAAGCCGATGCCAATATGGTAAAGGTCGTCCTTCGCAACCTGATATCCAATGCCATCAAGTATTCCAATGAATCCTCCATTGTGGTCGTATCCGCCCGTGAAAAAACAGATCATGTCATTGTTTCGGTAACGGATTCCGGTATAGGAATTGACCCAAAAGAACAGTCACAGCTTTTTTCGGTTCTCGCAGCAAGTCAGCGGAGGGGCACTTCCGGAGAAAAAGGGTCTGGATTCGGCCTCATGCTCTGCAAGGACTTTGTTACGCAAAACGGCGGGAAGATCTGGGTTGAGAGCGAACCGGGCAAAGGTAGTACGTTCTCTTTCACACTAAAGAAAAACAACTGACCATCCGATAATAGTCTCAATAGTATGCTCTGAATTATTTCCAGTATCCCCTTATGTCCAACCTGTCAATGAAAAAATTTCCGGGATTCCCTCAGATCCTCTTTCTGGCAGTTGCCGGACTCTTGGCTATTGGGGCGCAAGTCAATGGGTCACCGGAAAAACCCGAACTGCTTTTTGAGACCGTGACTCAGCGCAAGGCAAGCACCCATGTCTCGGCACTCCATATGGATTCATTCGGGTTTTTATGGGTTGGCTCATTCAGTGGTCTCAGTCGTTACAACGGAACCGGTTTTGATATTTATAAAAGCAAGAATGACCCAAATTCGCTTGGCGATAACAGGGTTCGTTTCATCTACGAAGACCGGTATCAGAATCTGTGGATCGGAGGCAGAAACTCCCTGAGCCGGTATCGCCGCGAGACCAACGACTTTGTCCGCTATCCGCTTCATCATCTCTCGGAAACCGTTATCTACCGGACTATCGAGACCATCACCGAAGACCACAACGGAAGACTATGGGCCTCGGGTGGCAGCCACGGTCTCTATTATTACGACCGTGAGAGCGATGCCTTCAAAGCATATGAGCCAATAATCTCCAACGATATCAGAACGATTGCCGCCACCCAGGATAATCACATCTGGGCGGCTACCGAATACCGGGGTCTTCAGCGCATCAATACCAAAACCGGTGAAATCACCTCCTGGCGGCATGATCCCGAAAACCCCAACTCCATCTCTTCAGATATCACCAACTATATTGTCGCCGACCATAATGGCCATCTCTGGCTCAGTATCCGCAACGGCGGCCTGAACCGGATTGAGCCGGCCGGTGGAGACAGCATCATCGTCACACGGTATATCAACACTCCCGAACAGCCGGATGTACTCATTAACAACTACATTTACACCATGCATATGGACTGGGAAGGAAAGCTTTGGACGGGAAATGAGAACGGGGGCCTTCAACTGTACGATGCCGAACAGGATCTTTTCCACAAGTACATAAGCGACCCCGATAATCCGGCCACCCTGTCCCATGAATCGATATCCAGTATTTATTTTGACCAGACGGGACGCCTCTGGGTTGGCACGGCGCTTGCCGGATTGAATGTCACAGACCCCTACAGCTTTAAATTTCAGCACATACACACCGGTTCCCGATTCGAGCACCGGCTGAACAACAATATCATCCGGTCTTTTCATGAAGATAATAACGGGGATATCTGGATAGCAACCGATGGCGGGGGACTAAATGTCATGGACCGTGCGTCAGGACGGTTCAAAGCTTTTACGCATGATCCGGATAACCCGTACTCTATCTCGTCAAATGCCATTCTCAGTGTTCTGGCGGATCCGGAGGGCCGGATCTGGACCGCATCCTACTACGGTGGTGTTGATCTGCTGGCCAATCCGGAAACAGGACGTTTTATCTCCTTCGAGGAGTATTTCGGGCTGCCGGAAAAAGTTACCCATATCTCTTTCGATGCCCATTTCGACCGGGAGCATCCTTATCTGTGGATCGCGGAATTCCGTAGCGGACTCTACCGCTATGATCTGGAATCCGGACGGCTGGACCAATTCCTGCCGGATCCCGATGATCCGCACAGCACCAACTCACGTCATATTATTCATCTTTTTGAAGACAGCCGCAACACCCTCTGGATTTCCAGTCTCAACGGACTCGCAACCATTACTTCGGAAGACAAGCAGAAGGGCCGGTTTGTCAATTATCAGGTCGATGAGAATAACCCCAACAGTATCCCGGATGCCACCATCCGCCAAATCACCGAGGATCCGCAAGGCCGCATCTGGATCACCACCGCCAATGGACTTGCTCGCTACCGCCCTGATACCGATGATTTCCAGGTATACTACGACTCCGATGGTCTTCCGGCCAATGAACTTCAATCTATTCTGTCCGATAAAAATGGCAAACTGTGGATAGGAACCATCAATGGACTGAGCAGCTTTCATCCGGAAGAAAAGACTTTTACCAACTACAGTATCCAGGATGGCCTGCAGGGTCATGAATTCTCTCGTTTTGCCGCCTATCGGCTTCGAAACGGAGAGCTTCTCTTCGGTGGCATGAATGGATTCAACCGGTTTCAACCCGATCATATCATCACCAATCCCCATATACCCGCTGTCTATTTAACGGATTTCCGGATTTTCCATGAATCGGTCCGGCCCGGCCAACCGGATGCCCCAATGGACAAGCATGTGAAGTTTGCCGACGAAATCAGACTGGCCCACTGGCAGAATGTTATCACCTTTGAGTTCCTGGCACTCAATTACACACGACCGGAACACAACCAGTATGCCTACATGATGGAAGGTTTTGAACATCAGTGGAACTATGTCGGAGAAAGAAGAGAGGCCGTCTATACCAACCTCAGTCCCGGCACCTACCGTTTCCGCGTGATCGCCTCCAATAATGACGGGATCTGGAATGAAGAAGGGACCTCCATCGCTGTTGTAATCATCCCGCCTTTCTGGAGAACACCCCTCTTCTATCTGTCCGCCGGGGTGCTGATGCTCTTGCTCGTCCTTCTTTCCTTCCGACAGAAAATCCGGAACATGAAAAAATTGAATGTACAGCTTGAGCAGACGGTAGCCAGCCGAACCCGAGAACTTCGTCACTCCAATAAGAAGCTCAATCAGGAAATCGCGGAAAAGAATAAGATCTACTCCGCACTTGCCCATGACCTCAGAAATCCATTTACGGGTATCAGCGGCTACGCGGAAGTCCTCATGGAACAACTGCAGGAAGACGGAGATACCGAAAAACTCAAGCTGGCAGGCATTATCCACAAGGCTTCCAACAGCACATACCAGCTTCTTGAAAACCTTCTTGAATGGGCCGGAGCACGGGACCAGCTCCAGAAAGCATCCATGGAAACACTGGAACTGCAACCGGTCATAGATGAATCCATCGCCACCTCCGGTGTGACCGCCAATCTGAAAAACATTACCTTGCAAAATCGCACAGAACCGGGTATCAGAGCTCAGGCGGACAGAAAAATGCTCCAGTCCATCCTGCGCAACCTGCTCTCCAATGCCATCAAGTATTCCAATGATCATACCAGAGTAACGGTCCATGCCGAAGAAAAAGCCGATCACGTTCTTGTCACCGTAAAAGATCAGGGCATTGGCATCGAACCCGAAAAACTGGATCTGCTTTTTTCACCCACCGCTACAGAAAAACGTACCGGTACGCATGGTGAAAAAGGGGCGGGTTTTGGTCTGCTGCTCTGCAAGGACTTTGTTACGCAAAACGGCGGCACAATCTGGGTGGAGAGCGAACCGGGCAAAGGCAGTACGTTCTTTTTCACACTCAAAAAAGCGCAGGAATAGTGAATGGCAAGTGGATTTGATTACCTTCCAAAAAATAAATTCCGGAGTATAATATGAATTATTTCTGGACTCTTACCCTGTTTTTCTTTCTTTTTCCTTTTTCATTGAACTCCGAACAACCCTCAGATGCCATGAAGACCATATCTCTGCCCGACCCATTGCGAACAGGGGACACCTCCATTGAAGAACCCCTCCAGAAACGCCGCTCCGTGCGGTCCTTTTCCGGATCTTCCCTGGCAATGCATGAAATAGGTCAGCTTGCCTGGGCGGCCCAGGGCATAACCCAAACCGAAAGGGGTTTCCGGACCGCCCCATCGGCCGGTGCCACCTTCCCTATTGAGATCTATTTCATCGTTTCCGGTAATGATGAAATACCGGACGGACTCTATCATTACCGGAATTCCGATCATACCCTGATTCCCGTCATCCCGGGGGATTTGCGCGACGAATTATCTCGGGCAGCCCTAAGGCAGGAGTCCATCCTCAGCGCACCGGTTACCATGATCATCACCGGAATCCTCCAAAGAACCGAACAGCGCTATGGCGAACGGGCGCTTCGATATATGCATATGGAGGCCGGACATGTAGCTCAAAATGTCTATCTGCAGGGTGTGGCTCTTGGAGTCGGTACGGTCGTCATTGGGGCTTTCAATGATCAGGAGGTCAGCAACGTCCTGCAGCGGCCCGCGGAAGAGCATCCATTGTATATTATGCCACTGGGGTATCTGCCCTGACCGGCCCGGCGACATTTCGGTTTGCGCCTTCGCAGATTCAGTAACCAGCAGCGTGTGTTCCGGCTGTTTTCAGCAGCCAGTGGCATGTGTTCCGACTGTTTTCAGTAAGCGGCGTGTGTTCCAACCGCTTCAATAACCCACGGCCTGACCATCGGCCCGGGATTCCGATGCCCCGAGATAGACGCCCTTTACCTCATCGCGCAATATCCCCTGATACCGGCCGTAAAAACCTCCGCCAATCTCCACATGGTGGCCTCTGGCCCGCAGCGCTTCCACAACCGCAGGGTCTATCTGTGATTCAAAGCGGACCAGGCCGCCATCTTCCAAAAACGAATCCATCTCCGCCACCGGCTCTGTGGAACGGGTGTGAAGCCAGCGGATGGCATCACCGGCTTCCTGGATATTCATGTTGAAATCAATGATATTGGCCAGGATCTGTACATGACCGATAGGTTGAAACTCCCCGCCCATCACCCCCAGTGAAAACCAGGGCCGGCCATTCCGGGTCACAAAGCCCGGTATGATGGTATGAAACGGTCGTTTTCCCGGAGCGTAGACATTGGGATGCCGGGGATCAAGTGAAAAAAGCTCGCCCCGGTTCTGGAAGCTGAAACCGGTTCCGGGAACCACAAAACCGGTTCCCATCCCTCGGAAGTTGCTTTGGATAAGGGAAACCATATTGCCGTGCCGGTCTGCCGTGGTCAGGTAGATCGTCCCCCCCTCTCTCAGGCCGTTCACACCACTGGTAATGCGTTCCAGGGCCTGATCACCGATCAGGGCCCGGCGTTCTGCGGCATACTCCTTGCTGACAAGCCACGTTAGCGGCAGGTCCGTAAAATCCGGATCGGCATAATACTTGGCCCGGTCTTCATAGGCGAGCTTTTTTGCCTCGATCATTAGGTGCAGCGCTTCCGGACTGTTGAAGCCCATGGACGCCAGATCATACCCCTCCAGGATATTGAGCATTTGCAAAACGGCCGTACCCTGGTTGTTTTGTCCGATCTGATACACTTCATGGCCACGATAGGTTGTCCGCAAAGGCTCATGCCATTCCGATGTGTGCCGATCAAAATCCTCGAATCGCAGGTAACCGCCATGCTCCCTCATGAAAACGTCTATCTGACGGGCAATCTTTCCTCGGTAAAAGACATCCCGGCCCTCTTCGGCCAGCAGGCGGTACGTCCGCCCCAGGTCCGGATTGCGGAAGATCTCCCCTTTTTCCGGACCCCGGCCATCAATAGCGAAGGTTTCGGCAAAAGCACCGGGACGATCCTTTAACATGCGAACGCTCCGCTGCCACGCGTGAGCGATCACTTCGGTCACCGGAAAGCCGTTTTCAGCATAAAAAATTGCGGGGGCCAGAATGTGTTCCATCGACAGCGATCCGAATTTCTCATGGATTTCAAACCAGCCGTCAACCGCACCCGGCACGGAAACCGAGAGTAAACTGGACGGTGGTATTCCTTCAGCACCCTTTTTCTCAAGCTCCGCTTTCAACTGTTCCAATGACAAACCAAGAGGGGATCGGCCACTGGCATTGAGCGCAAAAACCTTTCCGGACTCTTCGTGCCAAATAAGGGCAAAGAGATCACCGCCTATTCCATTGCCGGTAGGTTCCATCAAACCCATAGCCGCATTCACGGCAATGGCCGCATCCATGGCATTGCCACCCTGACGAAGTATCTCCAGGCCAATCTGTGCGGCCAGCGGCTGACTGGTAGCCACCATCCCTTGTGCGCCAATCACTTCGGATCTACTTGTGTATCGTTCGTTAATGCGATCAATCTGAGCCATAAGCCCTCCGTTTATGCCAATCAGGAAAAAAAGAAGAAGTAAAAATGTTTTCATGGTATCTCTCGCTTGCCCAGGGTTTCCAATTATTCAAAACAGGATCTCCAATTATTCAAAACAGGATCTCCGGTTATTCAAAACAGGATCTCCGGTTATTCAAAACAGGATCTCCGATTATTCAAAACAGAGTTTCCGGTTATTCAAAAAACGTAAAAAAAGCGTAAAACGAAAATAGCGGGCTGTTTGCCCGGTATTTTTCGGCTTTGGCAATTGAAGGACACTGATTACCTTGCAACTGACCTGAAATAATTTTCCATGACCCCATCGGATACCATCATGACCAAGCGAATGACAACCCTGACCCTTCTTTCCCTGCTCCTTCTTCTCCCGCTCACTGGCCGGACCGAAAGTCCCGCCAAAGATTACACCGAAGCCTTTGAACTGATACGGGTTTGGCTGGACGCCCAGCGTGATTACGACCGCCTTCCGGGCATTTCCGTGGCCGTTCTGGAAAATCAGGAAGTCCTCTGGGCCGATGGATTTGGCTGTGCGAATGTCGATGAACAGTTGCCTTTCACCCCGGAGACCATCGGAAGCATTTGTTCCATCTCCAAACTTTTCACCTCCGTGGCCATCATGAAGCTCTATGACGACGGAAAGCTCCGGCTTGATGACCGGATCGAAGATCTGCTCCCATGGTACAACCTCGAACAAGCCTATCCTGAAAGCGGTCCGGTGACCGTTCGTACGCTCCTCACACACTCCTCCGGATTGCCCCGCGAATCCGATTTCCCCTACTGGATCGGTCCCGACTACCCCTTCCCAAGCCGGGTGGAAATCATGCAGATGCTCCCGAATCAATCCACGCTCTATCCGTCATCCACCTACTTTCAATACAGCAATCTGGCCATGACACTGCTCGGAGAAATCGTCCGGGAAGTTTCCGGAATGCCTTACGATGAGTATGTCCAAACCCATATCCTCGACCCGCTGGAGCTCTCCGATACCCGCACCTTCATGCCCGAAGAGCTCTGGGGCGCGCAGCTCGCCCATGGCTGGAGTGTCCTGCAGCGTGACGGTACCCGTAATCGCGAAAATTTCTTTGAGGCCGATGGCATCATGGCGGCGGCCGGTTTCTCTTCGACCGTAATGGACCTGGCGCGGTTTGCCACATGGCAGCTTCGCTTGCTGGAAACGAATACACCCGAAATTCTCAAGCCATCGACCCTTCGCTACATGCAGAACGTCCATTATACCGATCCTTCGTGGGAAACCACCTGGGGTCTGGGTTTCTCCGTCCGAAAAGCCGATGACGGCACCCGCTGGGTCGGTCACGGCGGCTACTGTCCCGGTTACCAATCCGCTCTTCAAATTCATCCCGCCAGCAACCGGGCCTATTCCGTCATCATCAATGCCAACGGCGTTTCCCCTCTCAAATACGTACGGGGAGTGCACGGGATTCTTTCTAAAGTCACCCCGAAATCTGCAGAGATCCTGCCGGAAGATCTGCCCGATCTCGGCGCGTTCACCGGCTATTACCGTTATAACCAGGGCGAACGCTATCTGGGCAGCTGGGAAGGCCGTCTCTTCCTGATTACCCTGCCCAACGACTCGCCGGCTGCCAGCATGACCTTCTACCGACA
>SLHZ01000095.1 GCA_007135895.1 Balneolales bacterium
AAAGAGCGAAAAGCCCTGGCACAAGCCAATGAAAATCTCGATACCGAAGTACTGAAACGCACCAGAGAACTCACGGATCGAGAAAGAGAACTTAGAGAATCCAATAGCGACAAAGACCGCTTTATTTCAATCATAGGACATGATCTGCGCAGCCCGATGGGCACGATCCGGGAAATTAGTGATATTATTTACCACTCTTATGACGAGTTTTCCGATAAAAAACGGCGCGAATATATCAAAGTCATCCGGGATTCGGCTTCCAATACCTTTTCATTGCTTGAAAACCTCCTTCAGCTGGCCCGTGCCCGGCGTGGTCATATCTCATTCAATCCGGAACTCATCACGCTCACGCTGGCAGTGGATACCACTTTGGCTCTGCTGAGTCCCACCGCCCACAAAAAGAAGATCCTTTTGACCCAGCGTATACCACCAGATGCACAGGTAAAAGTCGATCCATTACATCTTGAAACCATATTACGCAATCTTCTGTCCAACGCCATCAAATTTTCAAAACCCCAAAACAAGGTGGAGATTGACGCCCAAAAGATCGATGGATATGTTCAAATCAGTGTTCGTGACCATGGAGTGGGGATCCCGGAGTCCGTCCGGAAGAATCTTTTCAATCTGGACAGGAGAGTGTATACAAAGGGCACGGACAATGAGAAAGGAACCGGTCTCGGTCTCATCCTCTGCAAGGAATTCGTGGAAAAAAACGGGGGCAGGATATGGCTGGAAAGCCCGGATGACGGTGGAAGCATCTTCCGCTTCATCCTGCCTGCCAACTGATCTTTTGTTATATTGCCTGTTTACTGTTTGAAAATAGATCCGTATACCCCGTTGTTATAATAATGAAGGAAGCCCGCACGACAGCCTCTCCCCAGACTCCCGCAACTCCCCTTCTCAAGATAGATGGACTTACCCGCACCTATCAGACCGAGTCTCTTTCTGTCCGTGCACTTCGTGGTATTGACCTGGAAATAGAGGAAGGTGAGTTTGTTGCCATCATGGGTTCCAGCGGATCCGGCAAATCAACACTCATGAATATAATGGGATGCCTCGACCGGCCGAACCGCGGAAGCTATCTGCTCAAGGGAGAAGACGTATCCCGCCTGAGCCGGGATCAACTGGCCGCCTTCCGTAACGAAACACTGGGTTTTGTCTTTCAGAACTTCCATCTGCTCCCAAGAACTACAGCACTTGAAAATGTGGAGCTTCCGTTGCTTTATTCCGCCAGGAATTACAGCTGGAAAGAGATGCACCGGCAGGCACACAAGGCTTTGGAAACCGTCGGGTTGTCGGACCGGACAACTCATACCCCCTCGGAACTCTCCGGTGGTCAGCAACAACGTGTAGCTATTGCGCGGGCACTTGTTACCCGTCCCTCCATTTTGCTCGCCGATGAACCAACAGGCAACCTCGACAGTCGGACCAGTCTGGAAATAATGGGGCTTTTCCAGCAACTTAACCGTGACGGACTCACAATCGTGATGGTCACCCACGAAACGGATATCGCCCGCTTCTCCGGCAGGGTCATCCAGATGCGTGACGGAACCATCCGCAGCGACAGGTTTGTTGATACCAGGTGTGCCAGGGAGGCTCTCGACAACTGGAAAGAGGATCTTGATGATACACCTCTCGATCAGCCCAACGACATCGATCTGACCTATATTGAATCGGGCTGAACCATAACACCGTTGTGCCCTGTGACGAATCCGTTTATACCATAACAGGATCAGATCATGAAATGACCATTACCGCAGCCCAGTCACACAGGAACATGATTAAAAACGTCATGGGCATTACATGTGACCCTGGAAATCTAAAATAATAAACACATGAAATGGACAGCAGTTCCAATTGTTGCCCTCCGTGCGCTTCACCGGAACAAAATGCGCACACTGCTCACAACCCTGGGTATCATTATTGGCGTAGGAGCCGTAATCACCATGGTCGGTCTGGGCCAGGGGGCGCGAAGCGAAGTGGAAGAGCAGGTCAACCGGCTGGGTCAAAACGTGATCCTGGTATTTCCGGGCGCACGCCAGCTGGGAGGTGTGAGCATCGGTGGCGGTAGCGCGAATACACTAACGGTGGAAGATGCCCTCGCTATCCGGGATGAAATACCTGAAGTAATTGCGGCCAGTCCGGAAGTCCGGTCGCAACGCGTTGTGGTATACGGAAACCGCAATTGGTTTACACGCATCTACGGCCAGTCTGCCGACTACCTCCAGATTCGGCAATGGCCGATGGAAAGCGGCAGGATGTACGATGACGAGGATGTGGATCGTGCCGCATTGGTATGCGTAGTGGGACAAACCATCGTCGAGCAGCTTTTTGAAGGTGCCGACCCGATCGGTGAAACCATCCGGGTTCGCGGCCTGCCTCTGCAAGTTATCGGTGTGCTTTCTGCAAAAGGGATGTCCCTCATGGGATCCGTGCAAGATGACATCATCCTTGTTCCTTATACCACGGCCTTTCAACGTATTTCAGGAAGGTCTCACGCCATGGTGATCAACGTGCAGGTCTATGACCAGTCTGCCATGACTATCGCCAGTGAAAAAATCACCGACCTGCTTCGGGAACGACACCGACTGGCACCGTACCAGGAAAATGATTTTACCATTCAGACTCAAGAAGAAGTCGCCGAAGCTGCCACCGAAACTTCACGCGTTATGACCTGGCTGCTGGCTTCCATTGCGGGTATTTCACTTTTTGTTGGCGGTATAGGAGTCATGAACGTGATGCTGGTCAGTGTCACCGAACGAACCCGCGAAATCGGTCTGCGCCTGTCTGTTGGTGCACGGGGAAGGGACGTCATGACCCAGTTTCTCGTTGAATCGGTCATACTTTGCATGCTTGGCGGAATCGGGGGTATTGTGGGCGGTTATGCTTCCACCCAGCTTATTGCACGCTACGCAGGGTGGCCCGCCCTCTTCTCCACCGATGCCATGATCGCCGCAGTGAGCGTATCAGCTGTCGTAGGGCTCTTTTTCGGGTTTTATCCCGCCTGGAAAGCGGCGCGACTGGATCCCATCGTCGCACTTCGAAGAGAATAGTCAAACGATGAAACTCTTGGCAGTTTCCCCGCTCTTCTGCGACTAACCACCGATAGCTGATACCTCTTGAATCTGTCCTGCGGACCGTCCCTATGGAGCCCGATAATAGCGAATGGTAAATGATGGGTGGAAACCAAGGTCGTAGACGTCAGCCCGGACCGGTGTGAGCCGGTTTCGATGATCTCTTTGATCCAATGTCAACAGCCAGTCGCGATACCAGGGGTTTTTGCGGTTGGTGAGATTGTAGATCCCCAACTGCAGCTCCAGAACATGGTTTGCCGAACCTGAGAGAGCGGATGCGGGGCGAAATGTTTTGATATACTGCAGTGACAGGTCCAGACGATGGTAGTCCCCCAGCCGCTCCTCTCCTGCCAGAAAAAGTGAAAGACGGTCGGGGGACCCCGTGGCGTAAAGCCAGTTCATATGCCATTTCAATCCGTCAAACAGTTCCACGGTCAGCATACTGGCCGATTGGTGCCGGCGATCCCAGTATGCCGGGAACCAGGCACCCTCATTCAACCGTTCATTGCGGAGTTCTGTTTTGGAACGGGTATAGCTTTGTGTGAATGCAAAAGCGCCGGTCCGGTAGTAAAAAAGAGCTTCCAAACCATGAGCGCGGCCATCGTTATCGGAGAACCAGGGTGCATCAGTCTGTGGAGGCTGGACACTCTGGATATTGATTTCGTGAAAGCGCAGGTTTTTCTGTTTTTTCAGCCATGTTTCCACCTGAATCAGAACACCTCTTCCCGGACGATAATAGAGGCCGGCGGACCATTGATCTGCCGATGCCGGTGGCTGGCCTTCTCCCGCCATAATCCAGATATCACTGGTCACCAGATTGTAAAAGGAGAGTTGAAAAAGGTACTGCCAGGTCCGGCTGTAGCCCGCACCCACTGAAAAGCGGTTATCAGGCAGAAGACTGAGATGCAGCCGCGGCGATGCCCGGTTGTAGCCTCCTTCGGAATAGTGACTGACCCGCAATCCGGCTTCGAGTTCAGCCAGCTTCATATCTCCGGTGGTTCTGATGTGGTGCGGACCGTTCAGGGACAGGCGGCTCTCTCCGTAGACTTCGGCCATATAAGGTCTCGAGGAGTACTCAAACCTCGAACGATTCAGCGAATTCTCGTTGTAATCGGAATCATATCGGTTCAGAGCCGATCCGAAACGCAGGGTGTGCAGCCACGATGACTCGGTTGTCCACAACAGATCTACCGCAGCTTGCCCATGTGTGAGTATGCTCTCATGGTCAAAGGGATGCACCTGCATCAGATGATTCTGTGCCACAGCTCCGGGCCGCTGAAAAACAAAATCCTCTTTTAAAAAACGGGTGTGATACAAACTTCCGCTCACAGAGGTCTTGAGAAGGAGATCCGGTCCAGGTGAATGGTACATGTTGAGAGCCAGACTGTTGTTGCCCCATCGGTTGGAAGTGTCAAAGGAACCGGTTTCAAAGAACCTGTTTGATGGCCTGCCAGACAATACGAGCCGGTCGGCCTCTTGCCGTGTATGGTTGAAACCAGAATAACCGCTGACCGACCAGCGATTGTTACGGGTGTCTTCCCAGAACAATTTTCCATGCAAATCATGAAAACGAGCCTTGAATGGTCCCGGGGTAACAATACGGTCCAAAAAAGTTTCCTGATCTTCTGTGAGTGAGTTCTCCCTGTCTATATCGAGACCCCAGGAGACCAGCCGGCCTGTTCCGGCCCAGTCCATATAATTCAACAGGGAAGTTCTGCCCGAAAAAAGCCAGCTCGCTCTCCCTTTTACCAGCGGACCCTCGGCTCCCGCAGTCAGGGCCGAGCTGCTTATGGCAGCATGGAGCCGGTAATCATAAAGGGAGCCGGAACGTGTTATGATATCATGTGTGCCACCCGGTGGAGCCTGGTAACGCGCCGGCGCAACATCATAATAGAAACGACTTGTTCGTATGGCTTCGGAGCTGAAGCTGTCAACCAGGCCAAAAAGGTGTGAGTGGTTATATATGACAGCACCGTCCAGAAGCAGCTGGTGCGCATCGGAGCGGCTGCCGCGAATCATCAGGCCTTCGGAGAGTGCCGTTCCATGCATAACCGCCGGTAGCATCTGCAACA
>SLHZ01000266.1 GCA_007135895.1 Balneolales bacterium
ATTTGTGCTTCAGATTCTGGAAAAACGGACAACCCGTTAATCCGCAATCCCTTGATCTTCCCCCGGCCGATCCCATCAAAAATGAACACCGTACCGCTTTTCTCATTCGCAAGGAAGAGCTTTTGAAAGAATTGGGAATCGAACCGGAAACCGTGATGCAAAAACCCGTCACTTTTGCCTTTGATTTTGGCTATAATGGAGTTCTTTCTACGCTCTCAGCCGAAAAGGACAGGCATGATCTCTGAACGGATTGCACAAAACCAACGGATTGCACAAAACCACTTACGAACTGAGCGCCCTTCTCTTCATATCAGGTATGAACCATGACCAATAAAACCGTACTTGTGACAGGTGCAAGCAGAGGAATCGGTTATCAGACCGCTTTGCATCTGGCACAAAACAGCTATCGGGTACTGGCAACAGCCCGGTCTGCGGACAAACTCAGAGAGTTGGCATCCCGTAATGACCTTATAACAGGGGTGGCCTGTGATCTTCTGGAAAACACATCCATGGAGATACTGGCTCAAACCATCCGAGACAATGATATCGTCATCACCTCCCTGGTACATAATGCCGGAGGCCTGGTAAACAAGCCCTTCACGGAACTGTCTGATGATGACTGGAACCTGATGTGGAATACAAACGTCATGTCGGGTGTCCGACTTCTCAGGACTCTTTTACCCTATTTTGAACAAAATGCCCATATTGTCACCATAGGAAGCATGGGCGGATTTCAGGGCAGTGAAAAGTTCCCCGGGCTTTCCGCCTACAGCACCAGCAAAGGCGCATTGAGTATATGGACCGAGTGCATGGCAACTGAGCTGAAACAAAAGAGCATATCCGTGAATTGCCTCTGCCTGGGTGCGGTAGAAACGGAGATGCTGCAAAACGCCTTTCCCGGTATCAAGGCACCGCTCAAAGCCAGTCAAATAGCACGCTTTATCGCAGACTTTGCACTTAACGGGCATCGCTACATGAATGGAAAAATCCTGCCGGTAGCATTGAGCAACCCGTAAACTTATGCTGGTCCGGTGTCATCCCGGGATTAGCGCGGGATCGTCCGAGATCACATTGCGGTTAACAAACTGATTTTTTTATCTTGGAACATTGACGATTCATGTCCACGCATGCTGCAATATCCCGAGTTCATTTATTCCCCATGATCTTTCATCCAAATCCCCTGATAATGAAAAGCAATGGCAAGATTTATATCACACTTCTGATGGTCCTGGTAATTATGGCTGCTCCACTCCGGGAGATACATGCCCAATCCATGCGCCTTGTAACTGTCAACACGCTCACGGGTGCTCTCACCGGAACAATGCTCGGGGGGGCGACGATCGCATTGCAGGATAAAAGTGAAATTGAATATCATCCCCTTCGCTATGGTGTCGGGATGGGTACCATTGTCGGACTTGGTATCGGTTTTTACGACCTTTCCCGAGCCGGAGGAGCCGGTTACTATGTGGACGGGTTCGTCTCTTCGGGCAACACCTCGTCCACCATCATTTTGATGGATACCTTTTACGGTGCCGCAACCGGCGCCATTGTGGGAAGCGCCATCAGCCTTATGAACGAGTCAAGCCTTCTTAAAGGACTGCAGTTTGGTTCAGCCACCGGTGCATGGGTTGGATTTGCCTTTGGACTCGTAGACGCTTTCCTACTCAGCTCAACGGGCAGCTACGATTCCTTTTATGACAGCTTCACCTTGCAGAAAAGCGAACCCTCTTACGGCATGGTAGAAATCAGGGGCAGCAATTATGCGCTTGGTTTCCTGAATCCGATCGTATTTCAGACATGGCAGCCATCCAGTCCGGGAGAATACTCTCTTACACCACGTCTGGGTCTTGAAGTAACACGGTTGAACATCACGCTCTGAAAAAGTATCCGGCTGACTTCCAGGAAATCCGGAGCAGGTTACTATAATTCTCCAGCGGAACCGTTGCAGGTTTTTATGGCAGTTTACCGGCAGATTTTTATCTCTCTTCCCATAATTCGCCGATACCGCCGGAAAGCAGTTTCTTCACGATCTTGGGGACTCCACTGGCCGCTTTCTCCTGCATGAATCGAAAACCCGGACGGAAAATGAAATCCGGACGGTATGGATCGATCAGATAAACCGGTTTCCCCACCGGAACAAGATCAACCAGGCCCGCGGCCGGGTAGACCGCCAGTGACGTTCCGACAATCAGAAAAAGGTCACACATGGCAACATGAGCCGCAGCGGGCTGCATCATTGGAACTGGCTCGCCGAACCAAACAATATGCGGACGCATCTGACGGCCTTTCTCATCCAGGTCACCGATGTCAACATCCCGGTAACCGATGTCCACAACCGGCTCATCGGCACCATCCGGACGTATCTTGGTGAGCTCACCATGCAGATGAATAATATGCGACGAGCCGGCCCGTTCGTGCAGATTGTCAACATTTTGCGTGATAATGCAGACATTAAACTTCTCTTCAAGATCTGCCAGTGCCAAATGGCCCAGGTTGGGTTCTGCAAACTCAAGCTGACGACGACGGTCATTGTAAAAGGATAGCACCTTCTGCTGATCTTTATACCAACCTTCGATAGATGCTACTTCCATCACATCCATATTTTCCCAAAGTCCGCCGGAGTCTCTGAAAGTGGAAATTCCGCTCTCCGCACTTATTCCTGCGCCTGTCAGCACGACAATATTTTCTTTCTCCATGTAATTACATATATTTATTTATATATAATGATACATCCGTATCATCATACTGGAAATACCATCTGAAACTATTACTCCAAAAGATTGAAATCAATGATAAAAGCTACACTGCAAGCAGAACCGAAATTTTTAACGTCGATTGAAATCGACGATCATATTCAGATACTCGACGAACCCATTTCCCTGGGCGGCAACAATCAGGGTCCCACACCGGTGCAATCGGTCTATTCGGCCCTTGCCGGTTGCATTTGCATGACACTGAGAATTTATGCCGATGCCAAGAAAATTCCGCTCAAGCATGTTGAAGTTACCATTGATGCCAAGAAAAAAAGCGTGGATTCGGATGATGAGCGATTCACCGGGCAACCCTGGATGATTGACAAGGGCAAAGTTCGCTTTATCCATGCTAATGTTGCAGTCTCCGGCGATCTGACAGAACAGCATCTGAAAAAACTCGATGTCATAGCAGGCAAATGTCCGGTTCATAAAATGTTAAAAATGAGTTCCTGGATCACACATACGACGACACGGGCAGACAAGTAACCCGGTGATCCGGATCGTCCGGCGTGAAATTATCAGATCGCCAGGAACTGATACCACTCATGCTCCTGATCCCGGTTGAGAGCGGCATCGGTTATGCTGTTGTGACATACGGATGCTGTCAGGTTGCGAATATCGCCAAGAAGTATCTCCATGGAGTTTTGAACATGATCTGCGGAATAGCCGCGATCAGCCATATTCAGGATCATGTTTGCGATAACCGTTTTGCCCAGCATTTTTCCCAGCAATACCAGTTTTCTTTGTGCCAGGTTGCTATCGAGCCGAAAACGGGTATCGTTTTTTAGGTATCCGGATATTTTATCTGTCAATTCATATTGCACAAGAAAATCATGCAGAACCGGGGTTTTCAGTTTTTTCATTTTCTTGAGGAACGACTCGGCTATTTGCTGGTACAAGATATCATTTGAACCTTCAAAGATCTGAAAGGGTCTGCTGTCAACAACACTCCTGCCGGCCAGATGGTCCAGTCTGTACCCTTTGGCACCTGTGAGCTGCAGATATGACTGCGCTACATGCTGCATCATGTCTGTAATCACGGTTTTTATGGCGTTAGCCGGTATATCATCCAGGGAGAGGTCTTTTTTCACCGAGACATGTTCACTGGCATAGATGCACATGGCGGAACAGGCGGTAAAGCATGACTGAATACGGGCGATTCGGTCTCTGACCTGATCGTAGCTGAAAAGGCTTTTCCCGCCCACCTGTCTTTTCCTGCAATGGGCCATCGCCTCGTCCAGAAGTCGGCGGATAAAACCGGCAGCCATTCCCGGAAACTGCATCCTGCTTCGGTGAAGCGTATCAAGCATCATCTTTATACCCGTACTTTGCGGTATCAGGCGCATAGACTCCGGTATCAAAGCATTCAACCGGTTCCGGCCATAGGGAAGCATGTAAAGTCCCAGGTTTTCATAATACTCTTCCACTTCCAGTCCGGGATTTGCGGCATCATGGATAAAAAAGTCGATATCTCTGGCCAGAGTACCATCTGCTTTCTTTTCCCTGGCTGTCAGCAGCCAGTAATCAGCCCATCCGGTCAGACCACCCCAATGCTTGATGCCGGTGACATGGTATCCGCGATGGCTCTTTGTATAGCTTGAGCGCATATGCAGTGCATCGGACCCATAACCGGGTTCAGTGATCATAAGTCCGCCCATTACGGTTCCGGAGCGGAACTTTTGCAAAATAGATAAGGAGACCTCCTTTTGAGCATATTTCTGCACAGGCTGGATAAACAGTGCTCCGTTTATGCCCATGACCAGGGAAAGCGACAACGATTCCCGGGAAGAAACTTCGAGCATGCGCAAGCTTTGATGCACATGACCCCCAAATCCTCCTGCGGATGCCGGCATAAACGTTCGTAATGGTCGGTGATTTTGTAACTCACGGATCAGTTCCGATGGAATGCCCCGGTTGAGACTCACTTTTTTTTGATTCTCCTCTTTTCTGAAGAAAGCTTTGAGGGCATTAGCGTATTCGTTCATAAAGCCATCAAAAGATTTTTCCAGGTCAGCCATTTGAGTATCGTTCTTTTCCAATATCTTATATCTATTGCTTTGTTATTTATGACTTTGGAATATACCATAAATCAGCAATAATCCCTTCGAAAACTTCCTGCAGCTATTGCGTTGAGTTTATGCTTGCCATTTTCGCTACAGCGATTATTCTGCAGTGATTAGTCTGCAAGGATCGAGAAACAAATCTTCCTTTATTCTCTCGTTATCTCTCTCTCTAGTTATCTTTCTCTCATTATCTCTCTTTGTGATTGGGGGTACAGGCTTTTTACCTTGCAGCAAAGATCCGGTGGAAGATCTTTTATATGGCCGTATCGTAGTCTTCCGGTAAATACGAGGGTAAGAGGGGGCTCGGTGGGACAAGA
>SLHZ01000003.1 GCA_007135895.1 Balneolales bacterium
CATATTTCACTCCTCCTTCTTTTTCAATTTTTTTTCAATGGTTACCATTTTTTCTTTCAACAGCAGGATTCTCATCACGGAATCATTGATTCGTCCAACAGATATCTTGCCGTCATCCAGCAGCTGTTTGGCAATCCGGATAAACCGTGAAGCCAGTCCGGGATCGAAATCAAGATTATTGCCATAGGCCAGGATATCCACACCGGCCAGCAGGGCCTGTTCCATGACCACACGATCACCATAGTGACCGCTGATAGCTTTCATCTGAAGATCATCGCTTATGATGACACCTTCAAAACCCATCCTTTTTCGCAGCATATCCTTGAGTACCCGGGGCGAAAGCGTCGCCGGCCATTTCTCATCCAGCCGCCGGTTGAAGATATGAGTGGTCATGATCATCTCGACAAGCCCCTCATCCATCAGCCGCTGATACGGCAAGACCTCATATTCCTGCCAGCTCTTCGTAACATCGGCCATACCCAGATGAGTATCCTCCAATGAGCTTCCATGCCCCGGAAAATGCTTTGCCGCAGCAATGACACCTTCGTCCCGATGAGCGCGAACATAAGCGCTGGCATGCAGGGCGGCCACTTCGGGATCATCCGAAAAACAACGGTCCCTGCCATATATCGCCTTGTTCTGCTTGTTAATACCCAGATCCAGACAAGGAGCAAAGTTAACGTTGTGGCCATGCCGGCGGACCAGCGAGGCGATTGCACGGCCATGTTCGTAGGTAAACGCAAGATCATCCTTCTCGCCCAGTTCTTTGTGCGAAAAGGTCGGTGGAAAACCAAAATCCGGCTTGAGCCGGTTGACGGTTCCTCCTTCCTGGTCAATCGATACAAAAAGCGGAATCTGCGACAGGGATTTCAGATCTGCCGTCAATGCACGGACCTGTTCCGGAGAGGCGATATTGCGGTCGGCCGACTGGCGCACGACGTCGTAGTCGAACAGAATTACACCACCGATCTGGTGATCCCTGATATCACTGACAATCGGATTGTCTTTTTCCAGAACCGTGCCGCGAAAGCCCAGCAAAAGCATCTGACCGAGTTTCTGTTCGAGGCTGAGATCATCGGGATGGGGCACCATACCGGACTTGAATGGTTTTTTTGACATAGACAGGTTCCTTGAAACAATGATGATTTTTTGTGGCGATTATGCTTGTGGTGATTATGCTTGTGGTGATTATGCTTGTGGTGATTATGCTTGTGGCGATTATGTTATGGAAAATGGTACAAAGGCGTTCGTCATCCATGAAACTCAGTCATAGAGCAGGTGCTCCCGGACTTCCTCCTTCCAGCCGGATGCGTCCAGCAGCTCCGGAAGCCTGCGAAGAAAGGATTCCGGTTCCGATTCCAGCTGCGGCCGGATACGGAGATCGCCGATCAGCCGCTCAAAATGTCCTTCCCCCGATGGATTGGCGGCCGTAGGATATGTTTTCCATGTGAAGCTATCGGGATGAAATTGCCGGATCACGGTCATCAACATCAGGCCGGCACGAACCGGCCTCATAACTTCCGGTTCGGTCACGATCAGGCGGATCCCCTGGCATTCCTTCATTTTGCATGGTTCCTCCTGCGGAACAAAATGAGTCTCTTCCAGCCGTAAGCCCGCCAGCATGCCGGGGTGGTTCCGGGCAAGACTGTCACAATGCGCTATTACCCGGCGGGCATTCAGCCAGGGAGCTCCGATATGCTCAAAAGGGGTCGCCGTTCCCCGGCCCGTACTCAGATTGGTAGCTTCAAACAGACAGGTCCCGGGATAGCACAAGGCGGAGTCATAAGACGGCATGGCCGGTGATGTGGGCACAAAAGGCAAACCGGTATGCGGCCAGTGGAACTCCCGCTTCCAGCCTCTGGCAGGAACGATATGCAAATCCAGATCCAGTTGCCATTCTGCGCGCAGCCACCGGGCAAACTCTCCGGCTGAAAGACTGTGCCGGATCGGCATGGGAGCGCGACCCAGAAAACTGCTGCACGAGACGGTATCCAGGACCGGACCTTCGGCAGCCGAAAGGAGTCCACCCAATGGATTGGGACGATCCAGCACCACGAGAGGCCGTTTCGCTTCAGCGCAAGCCTCCATGACATGAGAAAGGGTCCAGATATAGGTGTAAAAGCGGGATCCGATATCCGGTATATCGAAAAGAACGCCGCTCAGCCGGCGCAGAAGTGCGTCAGGCGGCTGCATCGTTTTTCCATACAAACTGCAGACGGGAAGTCCGGTCACCGGGTCATGCTGGTCATCCATGGCCCGGCCATCTTCGCCCGTCCGCGAAATACCGTGCTCCGGTGAAAACAGCTGGCTGACCGGATAACCGGCATCCGTGATGGCACGGCGCGAAAGCATCTCCGGCAACCCGGAACATCTGGCGGCATCATTGGTCACCAAACCCCACGCTCCCCGCCTCAAATCCAGAGACAGGACAGACGGGTCTTCAAGCAGAACATCCACTCCAAAATAAACCCGGTCCGGCAATACAGTCCTGTGTGTCATCTCATGGCTGTTTCAGTGATAAAAACGAGGTAGATTTCAAAGAAGAACCCGGGTATCCGCTATTCCGGTATACGAAGACGGGCTGCCACCAGTCCCTTCACCGCCCTTCTGTCCGTGGCATATTCATGGATGGTCTTTTCATCCACAATGACGGCACCAACCGTGCTGGCATGGTAAAAACCCGCCCTGTCCCCTTCCATTCTGACCAGGCCTGTGTGAGTGATATCAAGGCCTTCGATGGTGGTGACAAAGCCGATGATATCGCCTGTATGCAGCCGGTGCTCGAACTCCGGAATACGCTCCTGCGGTATGTAGGCCAGCTCCCGCCCGGCCAGACTTGCTTCCATGGCACGGATTTTCTCGTAAAGCTCGTCGTTTTCAGCAAAGTGCCGGTAGTTCTCGCGGTTACGGGACATGAAGAATGGCGGTTCAATGACCGGGAGTCCCTCATCCTGAAACAGAATCGTAATCAGACCCTCCTCCTGGTTGGTCATCAGCCAGTCGCTGAAGTAGTGCAAACGGCTGATGTAGCCATCCATATGTCCGTCCCGGTAACGCAGCCGTTGCAGATTGGATGCAAAATCCTCGAAGTCCTCTTTCTGCCGGATTGTGGTCAGCGTCAGGGCCTGACTCATCTCGGTGAACAATACACAGTCCGATCCCTCCAGTGTCACTACCAGCTGTTCTGATTCGGGTTCATCCAGCAGGCCGCCTACATAGGTGATACCCAGCTGGCGTTCGGCATAAAACGCGATCAGGGAGGGCAGATCCTCTTTCTTTTCCCATAGTTCACGGCCTTCGGAGAGCCACTGCTCGATGGTATCTGCCACCTCTTTATCCACGGATTTCCTGTAAGATGCTTGCCCGCGGTCGTCAGAAAGCCTCTGTTCAACGGCACCCGCCGTATTTTTGTCCATTGAACTATCTTGAACCGTTTGTTCGCGGTCACAGGATCCGGCACAAGCCAAAAGGGCAAAAGAAAAAAACAGAAACATTGCCGCTTTCAAGACTTGGGCAATGCCTGTTCCGTGATTACATAGCGTAGCTGCCATCTTTTCAACTCACCTTTTCGGGATCATGGTTAATCTTCAGAGGTTACTGCTTTCAGCACCTCGGGTGTGACCGACACCTCTTCGAACATGGCGCGCAGCTGGCGACCGGTCATGCGCTCGAAATCGCGTTCTACCGGTGTGATACACACACCTCCAAAGTCGACCGATGCGGGACTGAACATGACACGGTCATCGCCCTCCAGGAAGAAGCAGTCGGGCCGGTGTTTGCGTCTGAGAAAAACGATGACGCACCAGCGCCCACCGTCATGACTTGCCAGCACATTGAGCATGGGCTCCTCCTCGGCATCGGAGAGATGCTCAAACCGGTGGTAAAGACGTCCAAAGCGATTGAGAAGCTCCTCCTTGTCGTCGCTTTCAATGACGACAAAGCGCCGCAATCCGTCATCCACGCGGGCCATGCGCACCGTATCGGTGTCGGCCAGCCACTGCCCATGTTGCTTCACCAGAGTCTCCCATCCGGTATCCATCGGCATGAATCCGAACTCACCGGCCTGGAAATGGAGATGATCCGGTGCCGAGGCTCCGCATCGGGGTCCGTTGTAAAAGAGCGTATAGTACCGACCCATCCACGAAGTGATATCGAGCATCTCCCCGAACGAAGGCAGAATAAGCTGGGGCACATGGTCCAGATGCGGTATGGTGAAATGCTCCCGGAAGATGGGGAATGGATTACCAAGGACCATGTAGTCACCGCACAACAGGCCTTTCTGCTCCGGAGGAAGATTCTCCTGGCAAAGAAAGCACTTGCGTTCCTTGATCGTTTTTTTATCCACTTTGGCCGATGTGGATACAATGCGACCCGGATTGAACTGCAGCTTCATGGAAAAGCCATCATAATCAAATGTCCGGACCACAACGGTATCCAGGCTTTTGAAATTATCTGAAAGCATGGGCCAGTGCTCACGCTGCTGCCGCAGCAGCGCCCGGGCCTCATCCGCAAGGGCGGGACCGGGTTCACCTTTGGATTTATTCATTCCTCCGGATATACCGGTTTCGGATCCGGCTGGCGATCCGGACGGGTCAAAACCAAACGCCCGCAGATCTTCGGCTGAAATAATCCGGTCCGGGGCATATCGGCCGCCCTGTTCATAACTGCTCATATCATCCGCCCGTTTAACTAGTTATTGAGCTGTTGACGTGCCCGCAGCTCGAAGGTGCGGATTTTGTCCTTGTAATGGTTATGGGCGTTTTGCTTACCGATATCCAGCTGGGCATCGGTGTTATCATCCCAGCGTCGTACGCAATAGATCGGATCATAGATACGGCCAATCTGATAGTGCCGTGATATGGCCAGTCCAACCGCGTAATCCTCACCGTAGCTGACATTGGGGATGCGAATTCTGCGCAATACGGGAGTATAGAATGCCCGAGGCGCACCCAGGCCGTTAATACGCAAAGCATTATTACGGCCATTATCGGGAGTCCATTCCCGGTGATCGATGATCCCCGGCGGTATCTCATTCAGGTTGACATCGGTCATCTGGTAGCTGCCTACGACCATGGCGCATTTTTCCTCGTGAAATACCTCAAGAATTCGCTGAA
>SLHZ01000292.1 GCA_007135895.1 Balneolales bacterium
GCAACATAGTTTAATATGTCGGACCGTAGTATATGCGCATGAATGATACGCCCGTTGTCATCCCCTGATTATCCTGATTACCGGCTCAGCAATCTCGCAACAAAGCTTAATACGTCGGACCGTAGTGTATGCGGATGACAATGCGCCGGTTCTGGTCCAGATTCTCCGGGATGATATTACCGGCGGCATCGGTTTCGGGAGCCACAGGAAAAGTATCGGCGTACCCGGAGGCTTTGAGGCGTTCGGGCGGCATGCCCTGCTGCAGGAAATAGCGCACCACGTTGGAGGCGCGGGCCGACGAGAGCTCCCAGTTGCTGGGAAAACGCTCGGTGCGGATCGGCAGACTGTCGGCATGCCCCTCTACATCGATATGAAACTCATAGTGCTTCAACTCGAACAACACCGCCATGATGCGGTCAACAATCGCCTCACCGGAGGGCAGCAGTTCCGCCTCGGCCGACCGGTAAAAGGAACTGCCCCGGAAATGGAGACGAATTTCATCGAATTCCTGCTCAATAAGCAGCCGGTTGGCCTGACGCTCCTCTTCAAGCCGGGCATTCAGCTCTTCGTAGACCTCATGAATAGGTGTAATACGAATGTCAGGTCCATAAAACTGGGTCCGGAATCCATGAGCCACATCACCCAGTATATCACGACCCGTATGGGCCAGAGTGGCCAGAATAATAAAGAAGATCAACAGCAGCGTAAAGGTATCCAGATAGACGACCTGCCAGGCCTGGTTGTTCTCCGGAGCATCAATATCACCGGTATTGTTCGCATTGTTGAGTCTGCTGCTAAGCCGCATCGGAATACTCCCGGTCGATAAAGGTGCTGAGCTGATCCCGGATGACCATGGCCGGTTTGTCCTGCCGGATCATCAATACCCCCTCTAGCAGCATGGATTCACGAAACATCTGCTTGTCGGCCGTCACCTTCACCTTCAGCGCCAGCGGGAAAAAGACAAAATTGGCGAACATCAGGCCGTAGAGCGTCGTCATCAGCGCCAGGGACAAACCGCGGCCCAGCTGGGCGGCATCCTCAAAACTGTCCAGAATCACAATGAGTCCGAAAAGAGTGCCCAGCATGCCAAAAGCCGGTGAAGTATTGCCCATGCTCTGGAGAACACGGCTGACCTGCATCCTGTTTTCGTAGTTGGTCGTGATCTGGTTTTCGGCCAGCTCCTTAATCTCGTCTGCAGTGTAGTTGGTGTTCATCAGGGAGACCAGATAACCGCTGAAATCGTTCTGGTGCCGCTGCCGCAGGACTTTAAAGGCTTCGGACTGGTTGGTCCGGAACATGCGGAGCCACTCAATGATCGTGTTGATGTCCTTCTGCAGACCATCGTTGGTGATGGTACTCTGGGAGAAAACCAGAAAGCCGGTTTTTATTGCCTGCAGGACCAGCGTTGCCGGATAGGATATGAGACCGGCCACCATGAGTCCGCCAATGACAATGCCCAGGCTGGGAAGATTGAGCATACCCACACCGCCCGGAAAGACCGGCCACTGAATAGTGCCAAAAATATAGAGTACTGACCATACAACCATCAGCATGAACAGTATCATCAGCAAAATATTATATAAAGATAATCGCACGTTCCGTTTCCTTGCAGTTGGTTCTTTTCAGATTAAAAATTTCAGTTAAGATATCACCTAAATATTCAGGGTAAAACAGGGCTCCTGTGAAAAAGCCCTTCGCTTAGAAATTCTGATTATACCACTCTTCCATGCCCGGATACAGCGGCGATACCACCTCGGGATTCATGGAAACAGCCCGGCCCCAGTCTTCGGAAGCGCGGAAAAGCCGGCCCCGCGCATATTCAACGGCACCCCTCAGGGCATAAAGATCCGCCGTCTCATGCTGAAGCAGTGCAAAATCAATGTGACGCAATGCCGTCTCGAAATCACCGGCATAAAAGGCCGTCTGGGCTTTCACATACTGGTTCAGAGCCATATTCGTCCTGACCCGGAAATCCCGTTCGAGTTCGTCCCTCTCGCGTTCACGTTCTTCCATGCGGCGGCGCACCTCCTCATCAAGCTCGGCCTGCTCGGGGGTCTCTTCAAAATCGAAATCGTCCTGAAGCTCCGCTTCATCGGGTCGCTCCCGGATGGATAGCGGCACCTGGCTGCCAGAACCGCACGAAATCAGTGAGCCTGAGAAGATCAGTAACGCAAAGAACAGAAAAAGTGTCGAGTGCGGTACAATCCGCTTACCCTCACTATCCGATTTGAATACACGCCATTTCATTATCCTCAGACTCCGTCGCCGTTTCGCACCGGAAGCATCTTGCGGGCCTTCATCTTCCTGTCTTCACGAGATTCGCGGAGCTTTTTGAGCAGCTTGGCCCGTGCTTCGTCAATATTGTCGCGGTTCAGCAAGGCCTGGTTCTCAATCTCGTCCCGGATCACCTCCACTTCACGGTCGGGCCGGAACTGCAGGATACGGCTGCGCAGTTCCTCCCCGGTGTCGACAAGCGCCGCCGCCAGATCTTCACGGCTCATGGATGTCACCGCTTCGGCCAGCAGTTCATCGTCAAGCTCAAGAACGGTTTCCATGGTGATCACCCTTTCACGAACGGCATCGGCCAGTTCGGAGACGATCTCGTCAAGCTGACTGATATATTTCTCCTGATCGGAAACCGGCAGGGACTCAATGACCATCACGATCTGCTCGATATCACGGTCGGTCACGCTGCCTCCGATTTCACTGGAGTAATAGCTCTCATGGAACAGACGGGAGGCAATCCGCTCGTATTCCTGGAATGGCATATTGCGGACCTGCGGCAGACAGAAGAGGATGCGGCCGGCCTCATCCATGCCGAACTGCTTGAGAAGACTGCTTCTGCGGCCGGAGGGAAGATGGCTCAGAACGAGGGCCTTCACCCGCTCATTTTCACTGGCCAGGACTTCGATCAGCTTTTCATCATCAATGTAGTGGAGGAAATCGAAGGTCGGCAGAATGGAGAACTCGTCCTTGTTTTCGGACTGTTCCTGACGCGAACGGAGCTGCTCGGCAAAACGCAAGAGCAAGTCGTCCTTCTGGTTCTGAGGCTGAATGAGCGGCTCGCGGATCATCTCTTCGAGCTTGAAGAAGACTTCATCGCTCATGGTGTGCCGGAGCATGCCCAGCAGCTTGGGATCAATACTCTGCAGGATCGTCGCGGCATGCAGCAATGTGTGCTCACCGTCGTTTTCATGCCAGTAGCTGAACAACCGGCCGATCTGCTCGGGATGATGCAGGATGACCTGCATGATATAATGCCTGGATTTCGTGCCGGAATCTTTGCCGTTGGTTTCCATCAGGAAACGATGGGTGCCCTGACCCTGTCCGGCTCCCAGCATCGGAAGATCCATGCGGCTTGACTCCGCGTGGACCGATCCGGCCGACAGCGCGGCCATGCCGGCATATTCGGCCTCGATTTTGCGATAATTGAGCGACCGATACAGATACCAGCCCAGCAAGCCCGAAAGAATGGTAAACAGGGTCACGGCAAAAAGCAGCAGGAAGAAATAACGGTCCGGTCCGGTAACGGCCATCTGCGGAGCCGGCTTCTTGCGGAAGGGCTGCTGGACCAGCTCAAACTGGTCGCCGCGGGCCGGATCAATGAATACCTTGGCTTCCACTACCTGTCGCATCAGATCCAGTTCGTTGTCACTGAAAAGGGTATCAGCCCACAGTACAATACGGATGCGGTCCACCTCTGGCACACGCACTTCGCGGTACTCCAGGGTGCCTGTCTCCACCTGGCGGGTCGGACCCAGATCCCGAAGCAGCTCAGGTGGAACGAACGGCAGGCCCGGCAGCTGCTCGTCAATGCGGATGGGACGCTCCTGCACTACGGGAATCGGCACCTGCTGCTGATAGAAACGGGTGGATACATCCACTCCCACATGAAGAAGATAGTGGTCGGGATCGAAAAAATTATTGAGGGACTGGCTGATCATCTGATCGAGCTGATGCTCCAGGTTGATGACTTCCAGAAAAGTGAGGGTGCCATCCTCAAGCTGGCTGCCGGGAGCGGTTCGCGGGGCCTGACGCTGGGTTACTTCACCCGGACGAAGCCTCTCGGAAGTGATCTGGCGTACGGTACCCATGTTCGGGGACTGGGCATCACCGGCAGCCGTCTGTGGCGTAGCAGTCTGCCCGCCCCCGTCCGTCTGTGGTGCCTGTGCGGAAGCCGGACGCAGTTCTGCATTCTGCGGAGTCACCGGGATACGGAGAACCGTTCCCACCTGCAGCATGTCACCGCTTTGAGGATTCTCCTGCCTCACCCGGTCGAGCGGCACCCGATAGGCATTGGCAATCGAAAAATAGGTCTGGCCGCCTGCTACGGTATGAAGAAAGTACTCCTGGCCACCGGTGGTCTCCAGACTGCCGGAAATGGGCACGACAGTCTGTCCGGCTGCAGGCGGTACGACGAAGGCCGTAAGTGCAACAGCGAAAGCACCTGCCAGAAGCATGAGGAGTGATTTATTCATGGCGAGCGGGATAAGATCACGTGAAAGAAAACCGGGCCTCCTGCAACGCAACAGCTTATGGTTATTCTTTACAATATACGAAAAAAAGGTCATTGTCGTCAGTTATACCTGTCGGAGAGCTCGGCTTCGCCGACGCGCTCCAGTTCTATCATCAATTCAAGCATCCGTATATCCGGCTTGCGGATATCGGGGTTCCGGTTGGCAGCTGTCTCCCAGAGCCGCTCGGCATGGTCGCGCAGACCGTGTACGAACAGCACGGAACCCAGCAGGGCCAGACCAAAGTCGGTTTCATAGAGGGCCAGAGACTGCTCCACCAACTCGAGGGATTCACCGAAATTGCGTCGGTAGAAAGCTTCCTGGGCGGAAACATAGAGCCGTATGGCATCGTCGGACCGCTGTGCCAGAATACGGTAGTAGTCCTCCTCTTCTTCCGGCTCCTCGATGGGTGTGCGGTCCTGAAGTACAAAGTTGAGATCTTCCAGGAAATCGCCCTCCGCCAGGGCGCGCACCTCGAACCGGCGCACGGCGGGAATGGAGCGGGCATTCAAAAAGTCCTGCTGGGTGGTATCGACCCATGCTTCATAACGTCCCGGCGGGATCTCCATGGCATAGTAGGAACCGTCGGAGAA
>SLHZ01000284.1 GCA_007135895.1 Balneolales bacterium
CAGCGCCAAAGAGGGATCCGCGGGTGTTGTGGCAGCCGGTCATGAATGCACGGCCCGGGCCGCTGCCGAGATTCTGGAAGATGGAGGCAACGCTTTTGATGCCGCTGTGGCTGCTCATCTGGCCGCTTGTGTCTCCGAACCCGTTTTGTCGTCTTTGGCGGGTGGGGGATTTCTGATGGCCCAGACCAGTGAAGGCCGGCAGGTTCTCTATGATTTTTTCTGTCAGACACCCCTGCAACACCGACCCGATGGAAATATCGAATTCTACCCCATAATGGCCGATTTCGGGGAGACGCGCCAGGAGTTCCACATCGGCATGGGCTCGTTTGCCACACCCGGCACCGTGAGCGGACTTTTTGCGGTGCATCGCGAGCTGTGTACCCTTCCCATGCAACGACTGATTGAACCCGCTGTCCGTCTTGCCCGTGAGGGAGTGGTCACCAACCGGTTTCAGGCCTATATCTTCGACATTGTGAGTCCCGTTTATCGCTCCAGGCCGGAAACACGGGACTACTATGGAAGTACGAAGCGACCGGGCGAACTGATCCTGGAAGGTGACTTGCTCAGACAACCCGAACTGGCCGATACCATGGAGGCTCTTGCCCGCGAAGGGGAGGTCCTGTTCCGGCAGGGCGAGATCGCCCGCATGATCGTTCAAATGAGCAGGGATCATGGTGGTCACGTGACGATGGACGACCTCATGCAGTACCGGGTCGAGCAGCGGGAGCCGCTCCGGACCGTATTCAACAGTCATGAACTGATAATCAATCCGGTCCCGAGTTCCGGCGGTCTGCTTATAGCCTTCGCCCTGAAGTTGCTCGAAAGAGCCGGCGAAGCAGAAGACGCATTCGGATCGGCCGTCCACCTGATGCAGATGGCTCATGCCCAGGAACTGACCTCTCAGGCCCGTCCACGCCTTTTTGACAACGAAAACCAGGAAACACCGGATTTTCTTCCGGGAGACAGCCCTTTACTTTCGGAATACCGGACATTGCTGGATCAGCGTACCCGTTTCACCCGGGGGACCACCCATATCAGTATCATGGACAACCGGGGCAATACCGCCAGTCTGACCACCAGCAACGGCGAAGGGTGTGGACACATGGTCCCCGGAACCGGTATCATCCTCAACAACATGCTGGGTGAAGAGGATCTTCATCCGAATGGTTTTGACAACTGGAACACCAATGTGCGCATTGCCTCGATGATGGCGCCGGCGATTCTGAACCTGTCGGATTCCTCCGTTGTAGCTCTCGGATCCGGCGGCTCCAATCGTCTGCGAACCGCCATCCTGCAGGTTATATGGAATCTGACCCGGTACCGGATGACCCTGGAAGAAGCGGTGAAAAGTCCGCGGATCCATTGCGAAAACGGGCATTTATCGATCGAAGAAGGATATCGCCCGGAATCACTTGCGCCTTTGCTTGAGCACTGGCCGGATCATAAAATCTGGAGAGGTCAAAATCTCTTTTTTGGCGGGACGCATGCCGTTCAGCGACTTCCGGACTGTCTGCCAACCGGTTTGCCGGACTCTCAATCGGATAGCCCGATGGATCGTTTGCCGGGCTGTCGGTCGGGCCGTCTGCCAGATGATCAGTCGGATCGCTTGCCAGACTATAAGCCGGATCGTCTGATCGGTGCGGGAGATCCCCGCCGCGGTGGAAACAGCTTGCGAATATGCGGTGGAAACAGCTTGCGAGTATAAGGATGACGTTTCCGGTATTGCTTATGAATAATCACTATTTTGGCACATCTGTCACCACTTCTTGTTTATGAATCGTCATTTCTTGCAGGTTTATCACCGCTTTTTTCCGATGAAATGCCATTATCTGCCTTGGAGTCGCCTTTTTCTGCTGGTCTCCTTTCTACTTCTGTTACCTGGTCTGGTCAATTGCTCCGACAGTGTATCGGTTCAGGATCCCGATGCCATTGAACCTGGCATGATCGTTATCAATGAATTCATGGTCATTCAGGAGCAGACCCTGGCCGATCCGGATTTCGGAGAGTTCAGTGGCTGGATTGAGCTGCACAACCGTCGCCGGCATGATGTGGAACTGGATGGATGGGCCCTGACGGTCGAAGCGGCTGGCTCCCCCGATTCCCGGCCAAATGAAGGCGCCGGTGTGGAAAGAATTCCCGAAAGCGGCGTGATGAGTGAGCGTGGAATGACCTGTGTTATGGAAGAAACCGATGTTGTGACGCACCGGCATGTTTTTACGGATGGTGTCGTAATCGGACCGGATGAGTACCTGTTGGTCTGGATGGACGGGCAGGAGATAACTGGCGAGGGCTTGCATGCCGGTTTCCAGTTACCAGTGCAGGGTGGGCGCATTCTGCTGGAAGGTCCTGAGAGGGTTTCAGGTCTTCTTATCGACTCGCTTTCCTATGACCGTCATGACGTGGCACCGGATATCTCCATGGGCCGGTATCTATTTGGTGGCAATGGTCATCCCGGTTTTCTGCTTCCCATGACGAAGCCTACTCCGGGTGAACCGAATCGTCTGAAGGCGCTGCGGCAGCTCAATTCGTTTCCGTTGCAAATACCCGATCCGTCGGGTCTGGCAGCCGATCATACAGGACGCTATTTATGGTCGGTCAGCGACGATCCGGGACGTGGCATATACAAATTGAACCGCACCGGTGAAATCGTGCTGATTCTGCAGGTCGGTGGAGATGACATGGAGGGCATTGCCCAGCACCCTGTCGATCTGACACTATGGGTGGTCGAAGAGCGGCTTCGTGAAGTGGTTCAGTTTGACACGCTCGGCAACGAATTGCGCCGCATGTCTGTTCCGGTCGAAAGAAGAAGAGATAATGACGGTCTTGAAGGCATTACCATCAACCCGGTGAACAACCACCTCTTTGTGGTCAATGAAAAGAACCCACGGGTGTTTATGGAAATAGATCCGGAGCGAATACCGGGGGAACAAATCATTCGATATATTCCCATGAACTTTGGCGCACCAGAAAACGCCCCGGGCCTGGATCTTTCCGGCCTGCATTACGATCCCGACAGGGAACTTCTCTGGATGGTGAGTGATGAGGCGAGAGCCGTATTTATACTGGACCGTCTGGGCAGGCCATTGGCCGTGTTTGATGCTGATGTCCGGGATCTGGAAGGAATTGCAATCTTCCCCTCTGAAAAGAAGATCTGGCTGGTCAGCGATGCACTTCGGAGACTGTATGTCTATGATATGCCCGATCCCCTGCGTCACCTCAATCCATCACACTGATTACCAATTGCGTTACAGGATCTTAAAACTCATCATGGTCCATCAATTTTGTTTCAAATGATCCTTCAAGTATTCCTTCAAATGATCCTTCAAGTATTGATTCAAATGATCCTTCAAGTATTGATTCAGTGTTCTTTCAAATGCTCAAGTATTGATTCAATTGTTTCTTTAACAACCCGTTAGAATTCTTCCAAAATTACTAAGTCTATGAACAGAGCGATAGCAAACCTACCCCGGATGACAACTTCTACCGCCGTGCCTTTCAATGTGTGGAATCCGCTCCTTGTCGTCGTATTCTTAACGATGGCACTCGGTTCCTGCGCTCCCGTGGAGCCTCTTGGTGAGTCCGCGTCATGGGCCTCACCGGATGCAGAAACTGGTACGTTTCATGTGACGGAAGAAGACTATGCCCGGGCGGAAAGCATGATTAGCCGCAACCTGAGATCCCATTGGCTGTACAGTGGGGTCCGCCCGCAGTGGATGGATGATGACCGTTTCTGGTACCGGATACGGACCTCCGAGGGATACCGTTTCTACACGGTGGACCCGGTCCGTGCGGAGAAGACCCCTTCGTTCGACCATGAGATCCTGGCCGATACGTTGAGCGTATTGCTGGAGAAGGAGATTTCACCCGGCACCCTGCCTTTTACCCGGTTTGAATACCTTGAGGACGGCAAATTCATCCGGTTTGAAGCGGATGATCTTTTTTGGGAATGCGAACGGGAAACCTTTGACTGCCGTTTGTCTGATGCGCCAGAAATACCGGAAAACAGCGTTCTTTCTCCTGACCGCCGGTGGGCGGCGTATCTGAAAGATCACAATCTGTGGGTCCGGGATCTGGAAAATGGAGAAGACCTGGCCCTGACAACCGTTGGAGTGGAAGGCTACGGGTTCGCGACTAACTCCCAGGGCTGGTTCCAGTCCGACCGCCCGGTTCTGAACTGGTCCCCGGATTCGCGCAAAATCGCTACTTATCGCCTGGATGAACGAGGTGTCGAGGATATGCATCTGCTTGAGACGGCGGAAGATCGTCCCATTCTGCACTCCTGGCCCTATGCCCTGCCGGGGGATACCCTGGTGCCCATGCTTGAAAGGGTTGTTCTCGATATCGGGAGCCGGACCAAGATCTGGCTGGATGTCAAGCCGTCACACCAGCGCACATCCAACTGCTGCGGACTGGAGCGGGACGGCCAGTGGACCGATATTCACTGGAGTGAGGATGCTTCACAGATGGCCTTTGTGACGACCTCGCGTGACTACCGGGAGGTAAACCTCTATATCGCCGATACGCAAACCGGGGATGTACGGCATGTTTTCAGTGAGTCGGCCCGGACTTTTTTTGAGTCGAATCTGAGTTCGCGCGGACATCCCAACTGGCGTGTCTGGTTTGATTCCGATCGTTTTTTCTGGTTCTCGCGCCGTGACGAATGGGGGCATCTTTATTTTCACCGGCTCTCCGATGGTGAAGAAATCAGCCGGATCACATCGGGTTCCTGGAACGTGCTCGATCTGCTGCATGACGATGAGCAGAGCGGCTCACTCTGGTTCACGGCTGTTGGCAAAGAGGAGGGTCGTGATCCGTACCGCGAACATCTCTACCGTCTGGATCCCTCTTCCGGAGGCGGATATCAGGATGCCGTGATCCGGCTGCTCACACCACAAGATGCCCATCATGCGGTATCCATGTCCCCGTCGGGAAGCTATTTCACCGGTGAGTACTCCGGTTTTCAGGAACCATCGGTTACCGTGCTGTACCGGGCCGACGGAACGAAGATCATGACGCTGGAGCGAGCCGATATATCCGGCATCAATGAGGCCGGATGGATTCCGCCCGAGCCCTTTAC
>SLHZ01000032.1 GCA_007135895.1 Balneolales bacterium
CCGGTCCCATATTCATTTTCCAGTTGCCTGCAATCAAAATTCCTCTCATGGTTCTGCTTCTCCTTAGGTTTTTATTAAATGAGTTCTGTTGTTTATACGGATGATTTCTGTTGGTAAACCGGTAAAGGTCGGTCCGTGTCCCGGTTTGGTGATATTACCATTCCGGTCAGCCTTTCCAAAGATCCCGGTTGGGTTATTTTACTGTCCAGGTTGAGTTACGTTATCATTCCGATTGGGGTTCCCCAATGATCCGGCTGAGTTCGGCAAGTAAATCGGTCATGTTGCTGCCATAGAGTTTCCGGATGATGCGGCCTTCGGCATCAATCAGAAAACGGACCGGGAGCTGGCGGGTATTCCACTGTTCTTCGAGCGTACTCCCGGCAAAAGCACCGGCGCGTGCCACCGGCCAGTCCTGTCCTCGGTCCTCATAAAAAGCCCTTACGACAACAGGGCTGGTTTCAACCGGCAGTGTGATGAACCGGACTCCTTCTTTCCGGTATGCCTGATAGAGTATCCTGAGCTGGTTGTAATTCATTTGGTAATTGCGGTCGGCCAGTCGCACCACCTCAATCAGCGCCGGAGATCCTTTCAGATCATCGAGTGAGAGAGTCCTATATACCGGTTCCCCCTCACCCAAAACAGTATCGAAAAATTCTGCCTGAAACGATGGTAGTATTTGTCCAGCAGCAAGATGCGTGATATCATATTCCATACTTTCCACCCACTCCGCTGTCGCTTCAATTTGATCGGGCCTGAACCGGCCGATCTCTTCCTTGAAGCGGGCCAGGTAATCCCGGGCCCGGGCGGTTCGGGCGCTGTCGTAAAGCACCTCGATACGGTTCATGGCAATGCGAATGCGGATGTCAGAGTCTGTAGATCGTGCTTCCAGGGAGTCGAGCCAGTGCAATGCCGGGTCAAGCCCCTCTTCCCTCAGAATGGTGACAAAACCGGTACTGGCTGCCAAACGCTGGATCGGTTCGTCATGCATATTCTCGCGCAGTCGTTGCATCAGTTTCCTGTCATGAACGTTCTCGAGCAACCGAAGGGACTCACCGGCAGCCAGCACACCCGCAACCGTCCCGGGATAGTTCTCAAAAACTTCCCAGTAAATGTCACTCCAATTGTCCAGCAACACGGGGATGGTATCCTGCGGCAGCCCTCCCATCTGAGCAATTTGCGCAATGCGATTATAGTGACGTTCAATCCGGACGAGGGTCCGCATGGCATCGTTTTCACGGGAGACGATACGGGCGTTGCCGGCAAAGCGTGGCAGCTGGCCTTCGATCCGCAAGGTATCACCGGGACCCGCTACCAGGGTAGTGTCGCCCAATCTTCGGTTGTTGCGGAACAGTTCGAGCAGGTAGCGGTCCTGCCGGGGAAAGTGTGCCATGCCATCAAAGACGCCCTCCTTCGATGTAACGGCGTGGAAAAGTGTATCCGGGCTGGTCCGTTCGGTGCGAATCAGCAGACCGATGCCGCTGTAATCACCGGTATCATCCAGAGCCGGGTCGACCGTAATCTTCCCGGAAACGGGCACATGAAACGGTCCGGAGTGTGTGCTGTATTCTGCCTGCTCTCCGGCCGGTTTGCCGCAGCTTATGAGAGGCATCCACAGAAGAACGAAAAGAAACAGTTTGGCGGGTTGTTGCATAGTCATAATTTTTGGACCATTTACAATCGGGCGATTTTTTCCCCGATCAGTTTGCGTACGAGTCCGGGATTGGCTTTCCCTTTGGATTGCCGCATGACCTGCCCGACAAAAAAACCGATGAGTCCGTGCTTGCCTTCGCGGTAACGCTCCACCTCTTCCGGGTGATCCCGCAGGACCTGATCGACGATGGGTTCCAGAGAAGCGGTATCGGAAACCTGGAGCAGGTTCTTTTCGGAGGCCAGTGTCCGGGCATCCTTGCCGGTACCGGTCATTTCATCGAGGAGCGTCTGCATGGCCGAAGAACTGATCCTGTCTTCCTTTCGCAGATTCAGAAGACCGGTAAGGCGTTCCGGTTCCACCGGAAAAGCGTCTATGTCAAGGGATCGTTCGTTCAAAATGCGCCGCACTTCGGTGAGAATAAGGTTCGCGGCCGCTTTGGGTTCTGCCCCCGATGCCAGCACCGCGTCATAATAGTCGGACAGGTCCCTTTCTTCGGAAAGCGCCGCCGCATCGGGTGAGGGCAGCTGGTAATCGGCCGTATAACGCCGGAAGCGTTGATCGGGCAGTTCCGGAATTTCCAGCCGGATCTCTTCGAGCATCTGGGGGGTCACTTCGATCGGCGGGATATCGGGTTCGGGAAAATACCGGTAGTCGTGCGCCTCCTCTTTGGATCTCATCGGCCGGGTGATCATCCGGGCTACATCCCAGAGACGGGTTTCCTGAACCACCTCCCCCCCTTCGCGAATGACGGTTATCTGTCGCTCCACTTCATATTCAAGCGCTTTTTCGACATGGCGGAATGAGTTGAGGTTTTTTATTTCCGTCCGGATTCCGAAGCGTTTTTCACCGGCCGGGCGGACGGAGATATTGGCATCGCAGCGGAGGCTTCCCTCCTCCATATTTCCGTCGCAAACGCGCAGATAGCGAACCAGCTGCCAGATCTTCTTCATGTAGTTGTAAGCCTGCCTCGGGCTTCGGATATCGGGTTCCGAAACGATTTCAAGAAGAGGTGTTCCGGCCCGGTTGAGATCAATCAGGGTGTGGCGGGGATCCTGGTCATGAACCGACTTTCCGGCATCCTCTTCCATGTGGATGCGCGTGATGCCGATCCGGCGGGTTTCTCCTTCCTCGGTTTCGATATCAATGAAACCGCCGTAGCAGATGGGTGTTTCAAACTGTGAGATCTGGTAGCCCTTCGGCATATCCGGGTAGAAATAGTTTTTCCGGGCGAAGATGGAGCGACCTGCAATGGTACAATTGGAAGCCAGACCAAGTCGGACGGCATACCGGATGAGATTCTCGTTCGGTACGGGCAGGGTGCCGGGATGTCCCAGACAAAGCGGCGTCACATTGGTATTGGGGGCCGATCCGAAACGGTTTGATACCGGTGCAAATGCCTTGGACTCTGTGAGCAGCTGGGCATGAACCTCCAGTCCGATAACGGTTTCAAACGGTTTGTCAGCAGGCATAGGCTGAATTGAAAAAGGAACACAACTATTTGAGATACTGCTTAAATCTCTTCTTAAGCTGCGACTTGAGCCGGCTACTCAAGACACTGCTTAAGTCGGAACTCAAGTCGCGGCTTGAGCCGGCTACTCAAGATACTGCTTAAGTTAACCGTCAAAAATACAAATTTTCCGGTATCTCTGTTCTGCTAATCTTTTTTTACCTGCTGATACTGTTCGTATTCGCGGCGAATCTGGAAATGGCTGCCATCGTAGTTGTAGACATGCCGGAAGCCGTTGTTGATCATGTACCTGGAAGCGACTCTGCTGCGATTGCCCGAGTTGCAGTAGATGAGATAATTGGCATCGGGATCCAGCGAGGCGATACGATCAGCAAACGCCCTGTCCTGAAGATTGATTCTCAGAGCCTCTGGTACAAGACCCCTGTCCCACTCCTGGGGAGTACGCACATCGATAATGACAACCTCTTTGCTGTCAAGTAGTTCACCAAGGTTACCGGGACGAATGTCGGTAAAGCTGCCTTGTGACGATTGTACCTGGCAGGCCATTCCTGCAAAAAGAACGAAAAGAATAGTGAGAGCGGCAAGGACAGAGAAAGGGGATAAAGTGGCAAGTGTAGTCATAACGCAGAGAGTAAAGGACACGACAAGGGTCGATGATATCGGGTTGAATATGGTGAAGATCGGCATGGTTTGCCTATGAGATATATCCTTCAAACAGAATTTTCTGTGGTATCGTTTGCGGTACCTGGCATGTTATACAGTGAATGGAGCCCTGACCCCAAACGAGGTTCTTGCAGGGTATACCGATGATTCTGCGACCCTGGAACAGCGGTCGGAAGAGATTCAGCACCTGCTCATCATAGCGCTGGTCGTAGGTCGGAACCAGCACGCATCCGTTGGCTATATAGAAATTTGCATAGCTGGCCGGCACATAATCCGATCCGTCTACGGTCGTTCCGTCGATGCGGGTGGCGGGAAGCGGCAATTCGAGGATCTTGAAAGGCTGGCCATCCAGATCGTGAGCCCGGTAGAGAATTTCGAGATTTTCCTGAAGCAGATCATAGTTGGGATCGGCCCGGTCATGACAGACCGTTGCCATGATCGTGTCTTTCGACACAAAACGTGCCAGATCGTCTATATGTCCGTCCGTGTCATCGCCCCGGAGCCCCTTTTTCAGCCAGATAATCTGATCCACACCCAGCCAGTTGCGAAGCTTTTCTTCGATCTGCTGCCGGTTCAGTGCCGGGTTCCGGTTCGGGTTGAGCAGTACCGATTCCGTTGTGAGCAGGGTCCCGGCACCGTTGACATCGATGGACCCTCCCTCAAGAATCATCCCCGGTTCAATAAACGGATATCCGAGCAGGCCCGCCAGCTGTTCCGGTACGCGGTCATCATCATCCCAGGGCGGATATTTGCCGCCCCAGGCATTATATCCCCAGTTGGCCATGACCGGTTTCCAGGTTACTTTTTGATTCCCGCCTGAGGTGGCGGGTGTTGCGGATGTATCTGCGGGTTCCTGCTTTTCGAACAAGGTGACTGGCCCGTAGTCGCGAATCCAGACATCATTGACCGGCACCCGAAGGAGTCGAATCCGGTTCCAGTCCAACCCGCGGTTCTGAATCATGGCTGAAGCGGCCTGATGCGCTTCCGGACAGGATGTCAGGATGACGACTTCTTCATATGGCACGAGTGCCTGCAGGATATTGGCATAGACCTGCTCCACCCGGTTCAGCCGGTCTCCCGGCCATGTTTCACGGTTATCCGGCCAGGCGAGCAATGTCAGCCGGTGCGGGGCCCACTCCGGAGGCATGAAATATTTCTTCATTTGACACTCACAGTTTTGATATTGGTGAACTCGCGAATACCCGGACGGGAAAGTTCACGGCCGTAACCGCTGGCCTTGATTCCCCCGAAAGGC